>JANOTO010000449.1:0-3752 GCA_031416395.1 Rhodoferax sp.
GCAGCTCGACGCCCTGATAGACGCTGCCGCCAAAGAGGTCAACCCCGCTAAACGAAAAGACCTGGTGCGCCAGGCGCTGCTGCTGCACCATAGCCAGCTATACCACATAGTGCTGCATAGACAAATGCTCACTTGGGCGATGCGCCGCAGGGTGGATGCGCAGCCTGCGGCCAATAACCATGTACGCAGTTGGCTGGTACGGATGAGGCCGGATGGTCGCCCTACCACTACGCAAACCGTTACTGCACAATAAGCCGCTAAGGTTTCTGCGCCGGTATCGGCTTGATTTTGCTATCAGGCACCAAAGCCATAGAAAAACGGCCTGCGGGCCGTTTTTCTATCGGCAAGTATCCTCGTGGAGTTGGTTTCTCCCGCGAGAGGGCGCTGACCCAAGCGCAGGAAGAAGATCACAGTCGTATCGACTCTGTTGAACTGCTCGACCATGTACGCAACGATCAGCTCGTTGACCAAATTCGCGGCAACTTGCGCATCTGGCCCGCGCGATGTCGGCTCCACCACATCCGTGCCTTGCGTGACCGAGGCTTCCAGGCCGGCTTGCAGCGAGGTGAGTGGGTCTGCACCGAACTTGGAGCTTGCACTGGCTTCAAGCGGTGCCATTTTTTCCAACGCTGACTTGACCAGTGGACGACTCGTCAACACCGGCAGCTCATTGAGCAAGGAGCGTGCAGCATCGGCCCCTTGCGTGCCACCCGTGGACACCGCCGCTTCAACCTGCAACGCACCGGGGTTGATCTGAACCCGCGCACTGGCCAGGTAGATGGCGGGGCGGGAATAGCTGTACAGCAGACCCGCTGCGGCCAGCAGCAAAAACGTCGCGGCAAAAACAAAGAGCTTGCGTCGGTTGGCTCGTCGTGTTGGGGAGTCAAACATTCAGGGGCCTTTAGCTGTCAATTTCGCTGTCATATTTCATAACTGTCACTAAGCCAGTGCAGATATCGGAAGTGCGACGCAGCATAACCAAGTCTATTGACGCTATCCAGTGATGGCTGCACAAAACAGCGCGTAGACAGGCGCTTTTGTGTTGCAATTTGTATGTTTGTCGATAAAATTAACCTGGAGGTTAATTTTATGCAAAATCACTCAAAAATCAGAAAATTTCTAATTAAATAGTTCTCTAGCTCTCGCAATATATGCGCAGACAGCTATACTTATAGTAGCGTCTACTCAGCGCGAACAATCTGTGATGGCTTGAACCCCAAGTCCGCTGCCTTGCCTTTGCGGCCCCGCGCGGCGCGGGCGTTGTTCAAGCTGCGGATTTCCAGCGTCTCGCTGCGGTCTTTGCCACCGCGCCCAATGCCTTGGATGGTGACGCTGCGGGTGTAGGCTGCCGCGCCTGCCAGCGTGTCTTTGGCTTCCAGGTCGATCAGCATCAGGCCCTTGCCACCGTTGGCGAGGGTTTTCAACTCACTGATTTCAAACGTCAAAATCCGTCCGCCCGTGGAGGCGCAGGCAACGTGCGTGGCACTGGCCACCGCCTTGGGTGGCGTACCCGCCGTCGTGCCAATCGGCGTTGGCTGGTTGATACCACCCACCACACTCGGGCTGCACAGCGCCTCACCTTCCCCGCACGTCACAAAGGCCTTGCCTGCTTTGAGGCGCGATGTCATGTTCTCCACAGTGGCGATAAAGCCGTAGCCGCCTGAACTGCTCAACAGCAGCTTGGCAGCCGCTGGCCCGGCAAAGTAGTCGCGCAACTGCGTGCCCGCTTCCAGCTCCAACAGCGTGGTGATGGGTTGACCATCGCCGCGCGCGCCGGGCAGGAGCGACACCGCCACGGAATACACGCGGCCATTGCTGCCAAACGCTAACAGCGTATCGACGGTGCGGCATTCAAAGGTGCCGTAGAGGTCGTCACCGGATTTGAAGGCGAAGCTGGCGGGCTCGTGTCCATGACCCGTGCGAGCGCGCACCCAGCCTTTTTGGCTGATCACGACCGTCACCGGCTCATCAACCACTTTGACCTCCAGCACGGCCTTTTTCTCGCTCTGAATCAAGGTGCGGCGTGCATCGGCGAATGTCTTGGCATCCGCCTCGATTTCTTTGACCATCAAGCGGCGCAGGGCCGCTGGGCTGCCTAACAGTTCTTCAAGCTTTTTCTGATCTTCAAGCAGCTCTTTCAACTCCTGCTCGATCTTGATGGCCTCCAGCCGCGCAAGTTGCCGCAGGCGAATGTCCAGAATGTCATCGGCCTGGATTTGCGAGAGGTTAAAGCGGGCGATCAGCGCCTCTTTGGGCTCATCGGCTTGGCGGATGATGGCGATCACTTCGTCAATATTGAGCAGGACGATCTGGCGGCCTTGCAGAATGTGAACGCGCGCCAGCACTTTGTCCAGCCGGTGCTGCGAGCGCCGCACCATCGTGCCTTGGCGGAACTGCACCCACTCGGCCAGCATCTGCTTGAGCGACTTTTGTGTGGGCCGCCCATCCAGCCCGATCATCGTGAGGTTGATGGGCGAGGACGTCTCCAAACTGGTGTGGGCCAGCAGCGTGGTGATGAAGTCCTGCTGCTCAATGCGGCTGGTTTTGGGCTCGCACACCAGGCGCACGGCCGCGTCTTTGTTGGACTCATCGCGCACCACGTCGAGCACCGACAGCAGCGTGGCCTTGGCCTGCATCTGCTCCAGCGAGAGCGCTTTCTTGCCGATTTTGACCTTGGGGTTGGTCAGCTCTTCAATCTCTTCGAGCACTTTTTGCGTGCTGACACCGGGCGGCAATTCCGTCACCACCAGTTGCCACTGGCCGCGCGCCAGCTCTTCGATCTTCCAGCGGGCACGCACTTTGAGCGAGCCCCGGCCCGTGCGATAGGCCTCCAGAATGTCGCTGGCCGCGCTGATGATTTGCCCGCCACCGGGGTAGTCGGGCCCAGGGATGATGGCCAGCAGCTCGTCGTCAGTGAGCGACGGATTCTTGATCATCGCCACACACGCATCGGCCACTTCGCGCAGGTTGTGGCTCGGGATTTCGGTCGCCAGGCCCACCGCAATGCCACTGGCCCCGTTGAGCAAGGCAAACGGCAAACGCGCGGGCAACTGGCGCGGCTCTTCGGTCGAGCCGTCGTAATTCGGGGTGAAATCAACCGTGCCTTCGTCGATCTCATTCATCAACAGGCTGGTGATTTTGGCCAGGCGCGCCTCGGTGTAGCGCATCGCCGCTGCGCCATCGCCATCGCGGCTGCCAAAGTTGCCCTGGCCATCGACCAGCGGGTAGCGCTGCGAAAAATCCTGCGCCATGCGCACCAGCGCGTCGTAGGCGGACTGGTCGCCATGCGGGTGAAAGCGGCCCAGCACATCACCCACCACTCGCGCGCTTTTGACTGGCTTGGCCGCGCTGTTGCCACCTGTGCCACCAAAGCCCAAGCCCATGCGCGACATCGAATACAGGATGCGCCGCTGCACGGGCTTGAGGCCGTCGCACACATCAGGCAGCGCGCGGCCTTTGACCACGCTCAGCGCATATTCAAGGTAGGCCCGCTGCGCGTAGGTGGCGAGGTTCAGGTTCGCGTCATCGTCCGGGTTGTTAGGGACGTTTTGAAAGAGGTCGGGTGCCGTTGGTTCACTCATTGAATTGAAGGGGGAAAAGTTGAGCTACACACCGCAGCCGAATGCGGTAACGAGGTGCGGCCACCCGATGCGATGGTTGCAAGTCAAGGCGTGGACGTTGATCCTGCCGGGCCAGACACCAGGCTGCTGCCCGGAATGCTGTTCTCAAATGCACCCTGCGCTGCGCTTTGC
>JANOTO010000450.1:0-9893 GCA_031416395.1 Rhodoferax sp.
ACCATCACCAAGCTTGCCATGCCCAGACAGACCAGCCATTGATCCAGCGCAAGTGGCACGGTGCCAAATGCGAGATTGAGGACCGGCACGTTGATGACGGCTACTTGAAGCAATGCGGAAAGTGCCACCGCGCCCCACAGCCACGGGTTGACGAACAGGTTCTTGAATGCGCTGGCGGTTTCTGAGCGGGCGTTGAAGCATTGAAACAAATGGGCCATCACCAACACCGTGAACCCGGCGGTGCGGGCATTGGCAATGTCGCCCTCTTGCCCGTTTTCGCCAACCTGCTCAATCAACCCGCCAGGCAGGTACATGTCCATCGTCAGCAGCGCCACGATGGCGATCACCAATCCAATCTCAAATACGCCCGCCCACATGTGCAGGCCAATCACGCGTTCGTTCATGTGGCGCGGCTTGCGTGCCATCACGTCGTCGGTCGGCGGATCAATGCCCATCGCCAATGCGGGCCACGAATCAGTGATCAGGTTGAGCCACAGGATCTGTGTGGCCAGCAGCGGCAGCACCAAGGCGGTGGTGACCCCGGCTGCTGGACTGTTGAGTCCGATCACACTCGCGCCGATCACACCCAAAAAGACGGTCAACACCTCGCCCATGTTGGAGGACAGCAGGTAGCGCAAAAACTTCCGGATGTTGTCAAACAGACTGCGCCCCTCGCGCACCGTATCGACGATGGTGGCAAAGTTGTCATCAGCCAAAATCATTTTGGCGGCTTCCTTGGTGGCCTCGGTGCCAGTGATGCCCATCGCGACGCCGATATTGGCCGCCTTCAAGGCGGGGGCATCGTTAACACCATCACCGGTCATGGCCACGACCTGTCCGTCTGCCTGAAGGGCCGCAACGATGCGCAGCTTGTGTGCGGGCGACACGCGTGCGTAGACCGAGGTTTTTTTCACGACATCCGCGAATGCAGCCCAACAACGGACTTGCATTTTGAGCGACACAAAAACTCTCTCCTAAGTGACGTTGCATCATTGACCCTTTGACGCAAGCAGACTGTGCGCCAGCGCACACAAGAGGTGAGCGTCTTCATATGGGCATTGGCGCTGATGTCGCTCAAACCGCTTGCACGACTTAAATTTGACAGTGCAACGGCTGCCCAGCTTCGATCTGAACAGCCCGTATTACTATTTTGTTAATAGCATAAAAGTCATATTATTCGAGAGCTAAAGGCCTACATCATTAGTTTTTTGATAGGTTGGGTTAAAAATCATCAGTTTTAACTACAATTGTAGTAAATATGCGTTCCTGCGATGTTCGCAAGCATCGCCTCAATGCGCTCCAGTGACCCGATCACTGCCCGTTTGCCCGTCGCGAGATTTTGGGTTGCTTCAAGGGGGCTCCAATAGGTTTGGGTTGGGTTTAACTGAATTGAGGCGGACACCTGCACTGTCATCTGCCATTTGCAGGCCGTCCGTGCGGCAGCGCACAGAGCGGTACTTCTTTGTTGGCTATAAACGGGCGACAAATGCTAAGAATCCGGCAACACCCCCGTAAATCCCCAAATCTCTCACAAGGAAAAAACATGAAAATTCTGATGGTTCTCACATCACACAGCGAGCTGGGCAACACCGGCAAAAAAACCGGCTTCTGGCTGGATGAGTTTGCGGCCCCTTACTACGTGTTCACGGACGCGGGCGCGCAAGTACGCCTTGTGTCGCCGCTCGGCGGCCAGCCCCCGATGGACCCCAAGAGCGATGAGCCCGCCGCGCAGACGGATGCCACCCGGCGCTTCAAGGCCGATGCTGCTGCACAGGCGGTGCTGGCCAACACGTTGCGATTGCGCGAGATATCCGCCAGCGATTTTGACGCGGTGTTTTACCCCGGTGGTCACGGCCCGATGTGGGATCTGGCTGAAAACGGGCATTCCATCGCGCTGATTGAGGCCATGTTCGCGGCCGCAAAACCCGTTGCGGCGGTGTGCCACGCCCCGGCGGTGCTGCGCCACGTCAAGGCGGTGGATGGATCTTCGGCGGTCAAGGGCAAAGCCGTCACCGGATTCAGCAACAGCGAAGAAAATGCAGCAGGCTTGACCCAAGCCGTCCCTTTTTTGGTGGAAGACATGCTGATGCAAAACGGTGCACAGTACTCGCGCGCCGCAGACTGGCAGTCGCATGTTGTCACTGACGGACTGCTGATCACGGGGCAAAACCCAGCGTCTGCCGAACCCGCTGCCATGGCCCTGTTGGAAAATTTGCGCAGCGCTGTACCTGCTTGAGTCGTCGTTGAGATGAGCCGCTGGTGGGCTGGCGAGCCTGCTGCAGCCCAATCGCTGTCTTGCCAAGCTCAATACCGAGGCGGTACCGCAGCCCTCTGCGCAATTCAACATTCGCAGCATCCCAACGATGGTGCTGTTCCGTGGCGGCAAAGAGGTGGCGCGCCAGAGTGGTGCGATGGGTAGCGCTGATATTGTTCGGTGGGTGCAATTGCAGTTGAGCTGAGCTGAGATATATGGCGAACAGTGATCACTTCACCAGCAAGGTGGGCATCTCGCTGTCTGCCAGCACGCGCTGTGCCACGCTGCCCACGAACATCCGGCTCAACAGGCCATGCCCGTGCGAGCCCATCACGATCATCTGGACCCGTTCGCGCTTGCTCGCGTCAATGATCTGAGCGGCCGCAGCACCAGCAACCCAGATGCAGCGGTAGTTCACCGCATGTTTGTCCAGAAATTTCTGGATCGGTTGCAGCACCGCGTCAGCCTGCTTGGCCTGGTAGGCAGTCACCTCGGCGGAGCCCAGCCTGCGCTCAATCTGCGCTGAGATGGCATCCTGCACATGCAGCACCACCAGTTCATCGTCTGGGCCAAGCAGATTCTTGTTTTTGACCAAAAAAGTGAGGGCTTTTTTTGTGAAAGTGCTGCCGTCAGCCGCAAATAGAATTCTCATTTTTTCTCCAGAAGTTAATCTTTTCAGGTCGATTGCTGACCCACTGGAATCAGCCAGACGAGTGTGCAACGCAGGGGTGTCGCGCCTATTGATGTGTGTCAATGAATTGCGAGAAACTCGCCACTGTCAATGTCGGGCATCGTCTTCTCAGATCACGGAACGGCGCAACTTGTTGGAAGCAAAAGAGGTCTTGAATGTGCGAGCCAGCAGTTTGCGACTCTCTTCCAATACCAGGATGGACGATGCAACCCCTGTCGCCAATGCCCAATCCGCAATACTCAAAGCCTGGGTTCCGAACACGCCCTGTGCGGGTGCCCACTGCACGGCGATGATTTGCAACCCAAGCGCTCCCGTCAGCGCTGTCCAGAGCATCTTGTTGTTAAAGAAGTATTTGTTGAAGGCGGTGCCGCGTTCAACGCGCGCATTGAAAACATTGAAAAACTGGAATAGAACAAAAGTCGTGAAGGCCAGCGTTTGGGCCTGCCCGGTCGTGCCCTGCTGTTCTGCGTAGAACAGCACCGCCAGCGTGCCGGTGGCCATCGTGATACCGTAGGCCGCCACTTTTGCAATACGCGAGCGCGTCAGCAACGGCTCGGTGCGGCTGCGCGGCGGCTCCTGCATGATGCCTGGGCGCGCCGCATCCAGTGCCAGCGACACGGCGGGTGGCCCATCCATGATGATGGCAATCCATAAAATCTGCACGGCGGTGAACGGGTCTGCCAAGCCGAGCAGTGGCGCGAGCAGCACCGTCAAAATCGCGCCGATGGTGGTGGACAACTGGAACCGGACAAATTTCACGATGTTGTCATAGAGTGTGCGGCCTTGGCGCACGGCACTGACCAGGGTCGCAAAATTATCATCCGTCAGCACCATGGTGGCAGCAGCCTTGGCGACCGATGTACCGCTGCCCATCGCGACGCCAATATCGGCGCTTTTAAGGGCTGGTGCATCGTTGACACCGTCTCCTGTCATCGCCACCACCTGGCCATTTTTTTGCAGCGCGCGCACGATGGCCACCTTATGGCTTGGCGTGACACGGGCAAAAACGGACACCTGTTTGATGACTGCGGGTAGCTCGGTCGGATTGACCCGATCAAGCTCTGCCCCGGTCATCGCCTGGCCTTTGAGCCCCAGGTCGCGGGCGATGGCGAGGGCCGTGATCTGGTGGTCGCCGGTGATCATTTTCACGTCAATCCCCGCCTGAGCGCATTGGGCAATCGCCACCCTGGCCTCGCTGCGGGGCGGGTCCATTAGCCCCACCAAGCCAGTCAAGGTCAGATCAGTTATCCAAACCATCAGATCGGCGGCCGGGTCGAAGTCGCTGGCATTGATGGTCCGCGACGCGATCAGCAAACCACGCAAGCCCTTTTCACCCAACGCCTGGTATTGCGCATGGATGCGCTCGCGTGCTGCCGCGGTCAGGGGCTGTTCCCCGTTGCTGCCCAGCTCATGGCTGCAAAGGTCTAGCAGTATGTCGGGTGCGCCTTTGATGAATATTTGCACCATCGCTCGTACGGCATCATGGTGAAAGGTCGCCATGAATTTGTGCGCCGAGTCAAATGGGATTTCGGCGGTACGGGGCAGGGGCTGTGCGACTGGACTTTGCAGCGCGTGACCCTTGTGCGCAAGCACCAACAGAGCCGCCTCCATCGGGTCGCCGATGGCCTTGCCGTTTGCGATGTGGCTGTCATTGCAGTTCACGATTGCCGTAAGCAACGGTGCCAGATCCGGCGTCACTGCCGAAACGCCAGGTGCGGGATTGTCAACCGCGACGCATATCTCACCCGTCAATCCATAGCCGTTACCTGACACCGCAAAGTGTTGACCTTGGTACCAAAACGCAGATACCGTCATCTGGTTCAACGTCAACGTGCCGGTTTTGTCCGAGCAGATCACAGTGGTGCAGCCCAGTGTTTCGACGCTTGCCAGTCGTTTGACAATGGCGTGCTGGCGGGCCATGTTGCGCATCCCGAGGGCCAGCGTGACCGTCACCACCACGGGCAAGCCTTCAGGCATCGCCGCGACGCCCAGCGCAATCGCATCGATTGCAATATGCGCCAAAGCGGTACCACGGATGAACTCAATCAAAGCCAGCAAACCCACCAGCGTAAGCGCAATGGCACCGAGCCGTTTGCCCAGCCCGTCAAGTTGAATTTGCAGCGGCGTGGGCACCTCGGTGGTGGCCGCAAGGGCCAGCGACAACTTGCCCATCTCGGTGTACACGCCCGTGCTGGTGACGATGATTTCAGTGCGCCCGCGGGTGACCAGGGTGTTCATGTAAACCATGTTGCTGCGGTCTGCCAACACGGTTTCGGTGGCATGCAAGCCGTCAGTCTGCTTCGCTGCGGGTTGTGACTCGCCCGTCAATGCAGACTCGTCCACCTCAAGTCCCACAGAAAACCAAAGCCTTCCATCCGCCGGTATCAAATCGCCCGCCTCCAGCAAGACTACATCGCCAGGAACCAGGTCGGCGGCGGGAATGTCTAGTTTTTCACCCTGGCGGCGTACCCGCGCACGCGATGGCAACATTTCTTTGAGTGCTGCCAGGCTTTGCTCGGCACGCCACTCCTGATAAAACCCAACCGTCGCGTTGATCAGCATTACGGCCAGAATCACAAGAGCATCTTTAACATTACCGATAGCCGCTGACAGACCTGATGCGCCCGCCAAAATCAGGATCAAAATGCTTTTGAACTGGGCCGCAAACACCTGCCAGGCTTGGCGCTGGGGTGGGTTTGGCAGTTGATTGGGGCCGAACTGAACTTTTCTCTGTAACGCCGCGCCTGAAGGCAAACCCATTGTCGGCTGCACATTGAGTTGGTCGGCCACATCGCCTGCGCTCATGGCATGCGCGATGACCACCGATGCGGATTCAAGCGGCTTAAAGTTCACGCCGAACCGATATGCTTGACGATGGTGACCGGCACGATTGACGCTTGCAACACGGCGTGTGATACCGAACCCAACAGAGCGCTGCGCAGGACGCCCCAGCCGCGCGCGCCCATGATGATCGCGTCGCAGCCGTAACGCCCTGTGATCTCGATCAGTGTCTCTGGCACGCTGCCCGCGCCGATCTCGCGTTCAAACAAAACGCCTGCCTCGCTGAACAGTGCCTCAGCGTCTTCCAGTGAGCGTGCGCCCACGGCACCCGTCACCTTCTCAAGCACATCCGAGTTGGGTGCCAACATCATTTCAAACAGGTAGGTCGGCTCCTGCACGGTTGCCAAGACGAAGCTCGCCTGCAGCCCATCGCGCTGCAATCGCAATGCGTAGCGCACCGCATCGAGAGAGGGCATCGAGCCATCAACAGGGATCATGATTTTCATGGGGGTTGCCTGTTTCGGTTTGATCGAAAAAATCAAGAATCGGCAAAATCCAGCACCACACGCGCGGCCACCTCTCCTCGCTCAAGCCGGTCCAGCACCTGGTTGATGGCTGACAAAGGTTGCAACTCAATATCCGCCTTGACCTTGCCTTCAGCGGCGAAAGCAAGCGCCTCGGCCATGTCTTGCCGGGTGCCCACCAGTGAACCGCGCACGGTGATGCAATTGAGCACCACGTCAAACAGCGGGAAGGGGAACTCACCGGGTGGCAGCCCGGTCAAAACGCAGGTGCCACGCTTTCGCGTCATGGCGACGCCTTGCTTAAATGCCGCGAGTGACGGCGCAGTGATCAGCACTCCGTGCGCACCCCCGCCTGTGGCCTTTTTGACGGCATCGACTGCATCTTCAGATTTGGCGTTGACAACAGCATCGGCACCCATCAGCTTCGCATGCGCTAACTTGCTGTCGTCAATGTCTACCGCACACACATGCAGGCCCATCGCCTTGGCGTATTGAATCGCCAGATGGCCCAAACCGCCAGCGCCGCTGACAACCATCCAGTCGCCCGGCTTGGTATCGCACACCTTGATACCCTTGTACGTGGTGACCCCAGCGCAGATGATCGGGGCTGCATCGATAGCACTCAATCCATCGGGAATGCGCGCAACGTAATTGGGGTCGGCCAGGATGTACTCGGCAAAACCACCGTCTTTGGTATAGCCGCCGAATTGCGCCTCGCCACACACTGTTTCCCATGCCGACAGGCAATACTCGCAGTGTCCGCAGGCTGAGTAGAGCCAAGGCACACCAACCCGGTCTCCGTCTTTGACAGCCTTCACACCCGCACCGACGGCCACCACACGCCCGATGCCTTCATGACCCGGAATGAACGGTGGTGTGGGCTTGACAGGCCAGTCGCCGCGTGCGGCATGCAGATCGGTGTGACAGACGCCACAGGCTTCGGTCTTCACGAGAATCTGGCCCGCACCTGGGGAGGGAACATTCCATTCCCGAAGCACCAGAGGTTTGCCAAAGGCCTCAACGACGGCGGCCTGCATTTTTAATGACATAAAAATTCCCTTTCAATCCAGACCATGAACAGGCTACAGCACGGCATCACGCTGCTTGTTGATCCTGATCAAGGCATCGAGAAATGTCTGTGCGGTAGAACACGCAACTGACGCCAGTCAGGGGGCAACGGCAGCGCCACGCCTTACACTTTGTCGGGCTACCCTACGTACATCCGCCAACGCCTTTATGGACAACCTGACCCGCAAAGACCTGTTGCCAACCGCCCACTCGCTGGTGTGGGTCCTGTTGCTGTTTGGCTTGGCCATCGTTCTGTCGCGGCTGTACTCTGCGCAGATTGGCGCTGTGCTTGGCGACCACGGCCGCCTGGGAGTTGCGATTTTCTTTGCCACAACAGCGCTTGCTGTCGTGGTGCCGTTGTTCAGCAACCTGCCACTTGTGCCGTTCGCGGTGTTGCTGTGGGGGCCGTGGTGGACCGCCCTCATCATCATGGCTGGCTGGGTGGCGGGTGCGGCCATTTCTTTCGATCTGGCGCGCCGGGCGAGCCCACTGCTGTTGCGGAAATTTCCAAAGGTCACCCGGTATGCGCGCATCGACCGCCTGATCCATCCGCGTCACCACCTGCTATCGCTGCTGGTCCTGCGCATGACGTTTCCGGCAGACATCCTGTCGTATGTACTGGGCCTTTTCAGCCACAAGACCACACGTTTTGAGAACGCCCTCTCCACGGCCATCGGCGGTGCGCCCTTCGCCGTTTTGTTCGCGTTTTTTCCAGCGCTGCCAATGGCGCAACAGTTGGTCGTCGTTTTGGCCACCACGGGGGTCTTCGCAGGTTATGCGGTGTGGGTAGTGCGCAGCCACCGGGGGGTGCCGACGTAGAACAGAAAATGGGGGGTGACTGGCGCCAGGCGGATGCCGGTGCGCCCACCGCCCACAGCGCTGGTAACGGCGCGCACCAATTCCAGCAGCAGGCAGGCACGGTTTTCGACGCCTAAAATTGGGCATGGCTGCAGTGGATAAGTTGAAGTACGTGACAAAAATAGACGTTGCCGAAAGGCTAATCCAGCAGTACGAGATTGCCAATATCCGCGGCTGCCTTGACGTCTTCAACGTTCAACGCGGTCGAGCTTTGTCCGCGCGCACCCCAGACAATGTCAAACGAGCGGTCGTCCACCTGCTCGATCAGACACGGGCCGACGGGAATAGCAGCTGTTTTTCCGTTGCTCTTGGTGTAGCGAATCGGCTCGATGATTCGGGCGCTGTGCAGGGTGTGAACCATGGCGTTATCCTTTGTGACTCTTCGTCGTTCAACAGTGAGCTTAGAAACCTTGCTTGCTTGATCCACATCATTGACCTCTTGGCCGTGGACGACTGTGCGCTAGCGAACACAGGCCAAAGCTACCTGAAGCGCACAATGGTCGACGCAGCGACACCGCCTGAGAATTGGCCTGCACAGCCGTCCTTTCAAACGCACAGGAGCCTTGTCCAATGCCAAAAACACCCGAAAATAATTTAGTCGCGCCTCAGCCGATGGGCGATGCATCTGAAATTCTGTCCAATGCTGAATTGGTGCAGTTGCGCGTGCGCGTGGTAGCGCTGGAGAATTTGGTGATTTCTCTATTGGCCGCTACGCCAACCAGGCCCACACTTGCGAGCGAGATGGCGCTGCACATATCACCCCGAAATGGTTTTACAGAGCACCCGCTGACCCTGCATGCCGCTGGTTTGATGAACCACCTAATCCAACGTGCTGACCGCTTTCGTGCAACGGCCCTTGGCTCAGGTGAAATCAGTCTCTAATTAAACGATCACCTTTGCGCCCGCCTGGCCCGGCTTCCACTCACCCGCGAGGCAGCCGTAAAAGTGAACGTCGCGCGCCGCGCCTTTGTCCACCCAGCGCTGGCGCAGCAAACCTTCATGCTTGAAACCAATCGCCAGCAATAATGCGTTGGACGCCGTGTTGGCGGTGTTCACCTGGGCTTCGATGCGGCGAATCGCCATATCGCCAAACGCATGCGCAAGCACGGCCACCAGTGCCTCCCGCGCGTAGCCGTGTCGCCAGTGCGCACGGCCCAGCACGTAGCCGATTTCGCTGCGTGCACTGCCTTCTTCGTAGCGAAAGAGCAGCACTGTGCCCAGAATGGTGGAGTCCTCATTGCGCACGATCACCAGCTGGCGTGATTCGCCCGACTGCGCCAGGGTGTCCATGCGTTGCAGCCAGGCTTGTGCATCTTCAAGCTTTGTCCAGCTCGCATAGGGTAAAAATTGAGTGACTTGGTCGTCGCCGTTGATATGCATGAGCGCGGGCAGGTCGGCCGCTGCCACCGGGCGCAAGTGAAGTCGCGGGGCGTTGATTTGGGTGATGAGGGGCAGGGGCATGGTGAGTCCAGCGTTTACAAGGTGTACGGCAACCGAATCCCCACCCAAACTGGTGGAGAATCTGTGGTGTTTCGTGGCACCAGTATCGAATACTACAAAATCCCCATATCTGCGTCGTACAAGCCGCGCTGAGGTAAAAATCAACTCGACTGGCTCATACTCACAACCCATGACCACCCGACCCACAACCCGCGCACTGGCCGCATTGGCCGTTTCGCTTTCGTTCGGCTCCCCACACCTGGGCGCGCAAACACCC
>JANOTO010000451.1:0-4522 GCA_031416395.1 Rhodoferax sp.
CCAGCAGCAAGGCGGGGCTCATCACATCCATCAAGATAGCGGCGCACAACAATAGCGCGACACCTGTCACCCAAATCTGGGTGAACAGCAAAAAGCGCTTGCGGTTCAGAATGTCAGCCAGCGCGCCGCTGGGCAAACCCAACAGAAACACCGGCAACGTCGATGCCGTTTGCACCAGCGCCACCCAGATCGGGGTGGTGGTCATGGCGCTCATCATCCAGGCGGCGGCCACATCGTTCATCCACATGCACACGTTGGCCGTGAGCCAGGTAAACCACAGCATGCGAAAAACCGGCACGCGCAAGGGTGCCAGCGCAGACGGCGTGGCCGCTGGGGGTGAAGGCGAGGGCGAAGGTTCCAATGCGTCAGCCGGTTGTGTCAACGAACAATCTACATCAGCAAATGTTCACCCGCATTGTCGCCACCCAGCGTCACGTAATTGACCTTGCGGATGTCCATCAGCTTCCTGCCGCCTGCGTAGCTGATTGAGCTTTGCACATCCTGCTCCATTTCAATCAGCGTGCTGGCCAGCTTGCCTTTGATCGGCTCCAGAATGCGCTTGCCTTCCACGTGCTTGTACTCGCCTTTGTTGAAATCACTGGCTGAGCCGTAATATTCTTTGAACAGCTTGCCATCAACCTCGACCGTTTTGCCCGGCGACTCTTCATGCCCCGCGAACAGCGAGCCAATCATCACCATCGACGCGCCAAACCTAACGCTTTTGGCGATGTCGCCATGGTCGCGAATGCCGCCGTCGGCAATGATGGGCTTGGTTGCCACGCGGGCGCACCACTTCAAAGCCGAGAGCTGCCAGCCGCCGGTGCCAAAGCCAGTTTTTAGCTTGGTGATGCACACCTTGCCTGGCCCCACGCCCACCTTGGTCGCATCCGCTCCCCAGTTTTCAAGATCAATCACCGCTTCAGGCGTGGCGACGTTGCCGGCGATGATGAAGGTAGACGGCATCTTCTCGCGCAAGTACGCGATCATGTTTTTCACGCTGTCGGCATGGCCGTGCGCGATGTCGATGGTGATGTACTCAGGCACCAGGCCCAGCGTCACGAGCTGATCCACCGTGTCGTAATCTGGCTTCTTCACACCCAGTGAGATGGACGCAAACAGGCCCTGCGCTTTCATGGTTTTGACGAACTGCACGTTGTCTAGATCAAAGCGATGCATCACGTAAAAATAGCCGTTTTGCGCCAGCCACGTGCAAATCGGTACATCCACCACCGTCTTCATGTTGGCAGGCACCACCGGCAGGCGAAAGCTGCGCGCGCCCAGCGTCACACTCGCATCGCACTCCGAGCGGCTGTCCACACGGCACTTGCGCGGCAGCAGCAGGATGTTGTCGTAGTCAAAAATTTCCATGGCACGTGGCTCCCAGCAGGCAAAAAAAACCGGGCCACAAATGCTTGGGCCCGGTGCTTGATTCTACGGGATTGAGGCGACGCTTGCTTCTAGCGTAAAGCGGCAACCGTGGCTGGTGCCCATCAGCACGCCGTGCGCTGCAAACCGATGACCGTCGTGGTGAGGCTAGGCACAGTGGATTAGGGTAAATATAGTTGCTACTTATAATCAGTTTGAGTAAAGTTGAAATCCTAACCCGAGGAGACACCCCATGCAAAAAAAATTAACCCTGAAACTCATCGCAGCTTGCACATTGGCGATCAGCACCAGCTTCACCTTCGCGCAAGACACCATCAAGATCGCCAACATCGTCGAGCTGTCTGGCGGCGGTGCCACGGCGGGCACCAACTTCAAGAATGGCGTGGAACTGGCGGTACGTGAAATTAACGCATCCGGTGGCATTTTGGGTAAAAAGATTCAAACCACTACGTCGGACACGCAAAGCAACCCTGGCGTGGCCAAGGGACTGACGCAAAAGGCGGTGGACGACAACGTCTTCGCCATTTTTGGCCCGGTGTTCTCGGGTTCGATCATGGTCAGCATGGCCGAGAGCCGCAAGGCCGAGATCCCTAACTTCACGGGCGGCGAGGCGGCCAGCATCACGATGCAGGGCAACCCCTACATCTTTCGCACCAGCTTCACGCAGGCCACCGCCATGCCCAAAGTGGCGCGCTACATCAGCGACACGGCCAAATTGAAGACGCTGGCGATCATCTTCGTGAACAACGACTTCGGTAAGGGTGGGCTGGACATGATCAAAAAGGCGCTGGATAAATCCAGTACCAAGGTAGTGGCCGAGATTTCCAGCGACTCGGGTCAGGTCGATTTTTCTGCCGCCGTGTTGAAGGCCAAGCAGAGCAACGCGGACGGTGTGTTCGTCTACTCGAATGAAGAAGAGTCCGCCCGCATCCTGCGTGAGCTGCGCAAGCAAGGCTGGGCCAAGCCCATCATCGGCGAGACCACGCTGACTGGCCAAAAGGTGATTGAACTCGCGGGTGATGCCGCAAACGGCGCGGTTGCGCATGTAGGTTTGACGGTGGATGCGCCGCTGCCGGCCATCCGCGCGTTTCGCGCCAAGTTTGAGCGCGACTACAAGTACATCTCTGACCACAATGGCATGAAAGGCTACTCGGGCATTTACACGTTGAAGGCTGCCATCGAAAAAGTTGGGAAACTGGATCGCAAGGCGGTTGCCGTGGCCATGCACACCTTGAAAGTGACCACCGCGAACGAGCCTGGCATCTTGATGGACGTGAGCTTCGACGCGAATGGCGACCTGGACCGCGACAGCTTTCTGGTGGAAGTGAAAAACGGCAAGCAGGAAGTGGTGGCGACACTGCCACCGCTGGGCAAAAAGTAGCAACCTGCGGATACAGCGATTGCAGACATGACCGACTTTCTGCAACTGCTGTTCAGCGGCATGGCCACTGGTGCCATCTACGGGCTGGCCGCGTTGGGCTTTACGCTTTTGTGGCAGGCCAGCGGCACCATCAACTTCGCGCAGGGCGAGTTCGTGATGTTACCGGCCTTCATGATGCTGGCCTTCCTGTCGTTTGGCGCGCCTCTCGCGGTCAGCTTTGTGTTCTCCGTCGTGCTGGCCGTGGTCGTACTGGGCTGGGGGTTCAAGCGCGGTATTGTGGACCCGCTATTCAAGTACGGCATGATGCCGATCGTCGTCGCCACCATTGGCCTGTCGATCGCCATGCGCAACGGCCTGCGCGCGGGCTACAGCGCCGAAGCACATCCGTTCCCCAGCCTGTTTGCAGACAAGTTGTACAACATTGCGGGCGTGACGGTTACCCTGTCCGACATCGGCACCTTTGTGTTGGCGTTGGTACTCGTGTTGGCCACGCAGGCCTTCATCACCAAAACCGTCACGGGCCGCGCGATGCAGGCGGTGGCGCAAAACACCGAGAGCGCCAGCGTGCTGGGCATCAACGTGCCGCGCATGATTTTTTATGCCTTTGCCATCAACGCGGTGCTGGCCGTGGCGGCAGCGCTCTTGGTCACGCCGACGTATCTCGCCAAGTTTGACATGGGCGAATCCTTGGGCACGAAGGCGTTCTTCGCGGCGATCATCGGTGGCTTCAACAACTCGCGCGGCGCGTTGCTGGGCGGGCTGATCGTGGGTGTTTGCGAGAACCTGGCTGCTGCGTACATTTCCCCCGCGTACAAAGATGCCGTTGCGCTGGTGATTTTCATGGTGGTGATCTTGTTCAAGCCGCAAGGTTTGTTGGGCAAGAAAGAAGAGCGCAAGGTTTGAAGAAGTGATGAAGAAGTCCACCCTCGCATCGCTTGCGCTATGCGCGATCCTACTGCTGGTCGTGCCGCAGTTTCTGAAAAACTATGGCATTTACCTGCTCACCTACTGGCTGGTGTTCATCATTGCCACCATGGGCTTGAATTTAACGGTGGGCTACGCGGGCCAAAAGTCGCTGGGGCACGCCGCGTTCTTTGGCATTGGGGCTTACACGTTGGCGATTCTGATGAAAGCCGGTTTCAGCTTTTGGCTCGGATTGCCTGCCGCCGCGTTGATCTGCTTCGCGGTGGGTATCGTCCTGGGCTTTCCTGCGCTTCGCGTTCAAACGATTTATCTGGCGTTTGCCACGCTGGGCTTCAACACGGCGATCTGGCTGGTGATGCGCAATGAAGAGTGGCTGACCGGTGGGACGTTTGGCATCAACAACATAGCCCGCCCATCGCTGCTGGGCTTGTCGATGGACAGCAACCGCGCTTACTACTACTTCACCCTCGCAGCCACCGTGCTGATGGGACTGCTGCTGCTGGGCCTGCTGCGCTCACCGTGGGGCAAGGCCTTTACCGCATTGCGCGACAACCCCATCCGCGCCGAGAGCTTGGGCGTGGATACCCGCAGCTACACCCTCTTGAGCTTCGCCATTGGCGCGGCTTACGCGGGTGTGGCAGGCGCGCTGCTGGCCAGCCTGGTGCAGTTTATCGAACCAGCGCAGTTCACGGTGGGCGTGTCGATCATGATGTATTTGATGGTGGTGGTGGGTGGGCCAGGTTACTTTTTAGGGCCAGTGCTCGGTGCGGCGGTCGGCGTGATCATGCCGGAATGGCTGCGCGACGTACCCAAAGCGGCCGACTGGTATTT
>JANOTO010000452.1:0-2998 GCA_031416395.1 Rhodoferax sp.
GTCTTTGAACAACGGCACACGCTGCTGCGGGAAGTGTTTGTCCACCAGGCCGAGCGCAAACTGTCCCATCACTTCAAAGCCGGTCAGCCCAGCGCCCAGATGGCGATGCGCCAAACCCAGCAACTCAGTTGCGGCCTCCAGCGAGGGCACAGCAGCCCAGGCGGTGAGCCGCGCAGCGGGTTGCGGATAAAGCTTCATCGTGGCGGCGGTAATGATCCCTAAGCTGCCTTCCGAGCCGATGAACACATCGCGCAGGTCGTAGCCGGTGTTGTCTTTGCGCAAACCTGACAGGCCGTGCCAGATCTCACCCTGCGCGGTAACCACTTCCAGCCCCAGGCACAAGTCGCGCGCATTGCCGTAGCGCAGCACCTGGGTGCCGCCCGCATTGGTGCCCAAGTTGCCGCCCATCGTGCAACTGCCTTCGGCGGCAAGGCTTAGCGGGAATAAAAAACCTTGCGCGGCAGCAGCCTCCTGAACGCTTTGCAACACGCAACCTGCCTCCACCGTGATGGTGAGGTTGGCCGCGTCCAGCGCACGCACCGCCTTCATGCGGGTGAGGCTTAGCACAATCTGTTTGCCCGATTCGTCCGGTGTCGAGCCCACCACCAGGCCGGTGTTGCCGCCTTGGGGCACGATGCTGATGCCAAGCGCCGGCTGATGCTGTGCGCACAGACGAACGACAGCTGCGACCTGCGCCGAGTCGGCAGGTCGCACCACGGCGAGCGCGCGCCCTCGCACACGCCCGCGCCAGTCCGCCTCCCAAGCACTCAGGTCGCCACCGGTCAGAACATGTTCAGTACCGACGATTTGTTGCAGCGCGT
The DNA here is from genome assembly GCA_031416395.1 of Rhodoferax sp. Taxonomy (GTDB): domain Bacteria; phylum Pseudomonadota; class Gammaproteobacteria; order Burkholderiales; family Burkholderiaceae_C; genus JANYCG01. The sequence continues at coordinate 822 of JANOTO010000452.1, forward strand.
CCAGCAAATCTCCGGGGGTAGCCATCAGGTTTTGACTTCCAGTGCTGGCTCGTCCGCCAGCCCCGTCGCCTTCGCGTGCTTGAACCGCAGCTTGACGTGCAGCGTGCACGCCGTAAACAGGACCAGGCAAAGCACGACTTCGATCATCGCCAAATAGTTGCTCGGCGGGCGATCACTGTAAGCGCGCACAGCCCCTTCGGTGAAGTAAAGCCAAACCATCAAGCTCACCCAGCGGTAGGTGTACATGCGATTCTTAAGCAAGCCCGCCAGCGGAAAACACAGCGGCAATACTTTAAGCGCCAGGAGCGACCCACCGGGTTTGATAGGAGCCAGCACCAACTCCCAAGCCAGACCTAAAACAATTAAGCCCACCACGCTGCCTACGGCCAAAGAGCGAATCAAGCGAAGGGTTTTTTCGTGGTGTGTCATTCGGGTGGCATCATACCGACCATGAACTTGTCCTTCCTCTCGTCCCTGCCATTAACCCTGTCCCAATTTCCGTGGAAGAGCACCGCCCACACCTTGCGCGAGCGCTTTGCCAGCGACCATTTGCCGTTGACGGCCAGCAGCCTTACCTTCACCACCACCATCGCCCTGGTGCCGTTTTTCACCGTCGCATTGGCCGTGTTCACGGCCTTTCCGATGTTCTCCACGCTTCAAGCAGTGCTGCAAAAGTGGTTGATCGAAAGCCTGGTGCCTGACACCATTGCGCGCCAGGTGTTGGGTTACTTGACGCAGTTCTCCGGCAAGGCCAGTCAGCTTGGCGCGGTGGGCATCGCGGTGCTGTTCATCACCGCGCTGGCCATGATCTTGACGATTGACCATACGCTCAATGCAATCTGGCGCGTGCGCCGAGTACGCCCGTTGCGCCAGCGCGTTTTCATTTACTGGGCGGCCATCACACTGGGGCCACTGCTGTTGGGCGCGAGTTTGACGTTGACCTCTTACGCGGTCTCCGCCTCCAAAGGGCTGGTGGGCGGCTTGCCGGGTGGTGTGCAGTTTCTGTTCAGCCTGCTGGAGTTTGGCCTGCTGGCGGCGGGCATGGCGGCGCTGTACCGCTTTGTGCCCAACACCTATGTGAAGTGGGCGCATGCCTGGAGTGGCGGTTTTTTTGTTGCCGTGGGTATTGGTCTGGCCAAAAAGCTGCTGGTGATTTACCTGAGCCTGATGCCCACCTATTCGGTGATGTACGGCGCGTTTGCCATTGCGCCGATTCTGTTGGTGTGGATCTATGTGGCGTGGCTGATTGTGCTGATGGGCGCGGTGATTGCTGCGTATCTGCCCAGCCTGTTGGCGGGAGTCGCGCGTCGTGCCGGCACGCAAGGCTGGCAGTTTCAGCTTGCGCTGGAGTCGCTGCAGCAGTTGGATCAAGCCGCCCGGACACAGGCCAAGGGGCTGACGGCGAGCCAGTTGGCCAAGCGGCTGCAGGTCGACTCGCTCCAGCTCGCACCTGCGCTGGAGGCGCTGGCCCAACTCGACTGGGTCGGCCAGCTTGAGGAGCTTGCGCCCATTGAAGAACCACGCTTTGTGCTGCTGGCCAAGCCCGATGCCACGCTGCTGGCACCGTTGATGAAGCTGCTGCTGCTGGACCACGTGCCCAGTACCCAGGGACTGTGGGAGCGCGCGCAGTGGTCGAAACTCACGCTGCGCGATACACTATTAAATAAGTAGCACAAAGTCCATATTCAAGAAAGTAAAACGCGCTGCCCAGGCGCTATTTTTCGTACCTGACGATTCCGTCCCAAGCTGCCAAATCCGCCGTGGTTTCAAGCCGGTCGCAAAAATCGAGCAACCAGCGCACCCGAGGCTCGCCCGGAAAGGGAAACCTTTGCGTTTCGCAACGGAGCGCTTTCAGATCGGACATGCAGCGCACGCGCTCGAGCATGCACAACAGGGCCTCCCATCGGCCTGCATGTTCCGGCGCGCAAAGGCAGCGCCCGGTAGCAAGCACCTCGTAGAGGTTAAGCGTGGCCTCGATTCCGGTCAGACCAACCCGCGCGACCCGCACGAAGGGCGTGCGCGTCGGGTCCAGCGCCAGGGCCACGTTTTCGGTGATCAGCAGCGGGGCGTTGAGTCTGCCGGGCTTGGTGAGTGCCTCCACGCGGGCCGCACAATTGACCGACGGTCCGAGCAGGCCATATTTCATTTGCTTGCCAAATCCCATCGAACCGGCCAGC
>JANOTO010000453.1:0-1984 GCA_031416395.1 Rhodoferax sp.
CACCCGAGCCGCATCAAACATGCTTTTGGCGTTCCAGATCGTGATCGGGTCACTGTGATCGGTGTCCTTCAACTGCTCAATCTGCAAAATCTCCCGCACTGACTGCGAGATGCTCAAATTCCCCGCCGACAGCAGCACCATGAAGCGGTCGCCCGGCTTCTCGTAAACGATCATTTTGCGAAACGTGCTGATCTGGTCCAGCCCCGCGTTGGTGCGCGAGTCGGACAGGAAGACCAGCCCGGCATTGAGTTTGATGGCGACGCAGTAGGTCATGGGACTAGATCAGGTGAAGAGTAGGTGAAGCGGAAATGGGGAAATATTCTTGATCTTTTTACGTGCGGCGCTGCCAGTGCACTGGCGCACGTGCATGGTGCATGACAGCCAGTACCGAGATCAGATCGTCGCTCAAGACGTAAAAAATACCATAAGGAAACCGCGTAACAATCGCGCGGCGGGTCTGGCCGCGCAAGATGGGGAATTGAAGCGGGTTTGACTCGATTCGTTTCAGCTTGGCCTCTATGGCTTCCATAAATTCCTCGCCGAGTCCTGGCTGTTTGTCTTGGTACCAGGTGAATGCGTCTCGCAGGTCAGCTTGCGCCGACTCGCGCAAGAGCATTTGAATGCTCACCTCGAGCGCAAGATGTTTGATTTCACCTCTGACCAGGCCAAGCCCTCGGCAGGATGGGCTAAATAGTCCGCATACCTGGCGTCCAATTCCTTGGCTTGCGCCGCAGTCAGGGTGATTTGGGCCGGCTCCGAAGCTACGCTGTCCCAAATGGCCGACGCAATGCGCAGCCGCTCTGGGGCAGGCAGCTTGAATACATCGGTCAGATTAAGTGTCGTCATGGCTAAAAGATATCACATGTTGGGTCTACTTTGCCGAGGAACGTTCCAAGTTCAACGCCAGCAGCCGCTTCAAAACCCCCTGAGCAGCATGTCCAGCGCGGTATCAATTTGCATTGCGCTGGCTTGTGCGCTGGTGGTGGGTTGGTGCAATTCCTGCGCCAAAAACACGGCAATGCCCAGCGGATGCATGCGCAACGACTGGCCCAATACTGTTATGGCTGGGTTGAACCGCTCCGTCATTCCAGGGAACGCAGCGGGCTGCGCAAGCGGCACGCAAACACGTTCGGCAAATCGATACAGCAGGTCACTCTGTATTTCAATGACATATGGGAAGTCGCTGCGGTCTGCCGAAATTGGGTTGACGTGCACGTCGAATCGCGCCACGGCTTACACGCCTTGCTCACGCCAACGGCGCACGCGTTGCGAATAGGGTTCTCGCTGGGTCGCCCACGCGTTGTACTGATCAATGCTTGCCGCATTTGCCTCAGCCCACTCCCGTGTGCTTTGCGTTGGAGCTGGCACCACCCTCACAGGGCTCATGACGATGCTGCCGTCGGAGTGAGTCGTTACGTCAAACAGTTGGCCCGCGTACTTCTTTCCCAGCGAAATTTGGCCGCTGGTACCGACTTCTTTGAACATAAACATCTCCTACTAGGTTTTCATGCCATCATGCGGCATGATTTTGCCATTGTTGAATTATCATTCATCGTTCCACACCCAATTTTTTCAATGCATACAACGCTTCCAGCGCATCCCGAGGGCTCATTTCGTCGGGGTTGAGTGCGCTCAAGGCAGTTTCCACGGCACTTACGGCTGCGACTTCGTCCACTGGCGGCGCCGCAAACAAATCCACCTGCGCTTGCGATGACTCGGCGTGCGCCTCCAGCGCGCTGAGTGCATGGCGGGCGTGGTTGAGTACCTGGGTGGGCATGCCGGCCAGTCGGGCGACCTGTATGCCGTAGCTTTTGCTGGCGGGGCCGGCTTGAATCTCGTGCAGAAAGACGATGTCCTGGCCGGCCTCGGCGGCGCTGACGTGTACGTTGAGTGCCGCGTGATGTTGGGCGGGGAACTCTGTTAACTCAAAATAGTGGGTGGCAAACAGGGTGAAGGCGCGGGTTTTGTCGTGCAGTTGGGCGGC
>JANOTO010000454.1:0-2522 GCA_031416395.1 Rhodoferax sp.
AGCCTCTTGGCCCTCTTGGGCATCGCCGGTGGCGAGCGCGACTGAGCAATTAGACTGAGCGATTAACCACCCAAAAAAAGACCCTTCTGGGTCTTTTTTTGTAACCTGATATACCCATTATGGGTATAAATTGACTTGAAATCGTGAAATCGTACCAAATATCAGTAAAAAACGGCATCAGCTCTCGTATTTCATACATAATTAGCTACATATATAATAGCAATTAAATTGGATTCATGATTTAATCGGCGCTGTCCGGGGTCGCCAAGCGACTTCTTCGTATTCCGTATTCCTTTCGTCAAGGTTTCATTCATGCCAACCCGTCCCCAAGCTTTGGTGTCCCCAGTCAAACCAGTCATGTTGGCTATGTTGCTGGGTAGCACGGGATACAGTTTTGCGCAGACCGCCCCCACTGCTCCAGCGCCCGCCGCCGCCTCACCCGCCGCCGTCGCAGCGCAGCAAGGCTTGAGCGAATCGATCCTGCGCCAGGCGCAAGGGCCATATCGCATGATCATGAATTCACCCACGGTGGTGCGGCCCAAGCCTGCTGTGCCCACTGTACCCCCGGCCACCCGCGCGGCAGAGCCCGTGGCCACGTCCACACCGTTGTCAGCCGCTTCGCGCAAAGCCGCTTTGACCGAAGCCGAGGCGGGCGTCACTGCCCGCTCGGCAACGCCCGCTCCTGTGGCCGTCGCCGCACCCGTCAACGTGCAACCCCCGGCGCCTGCGCTGTCCCCGGTCACGCCTGCACAGGCGGCAACTCCTGCGGTCAATGCTGTGGCGGTGCCGGTCGCAATGCCCGTCACTGCTCCAGCTGCTGCGCCCGCGCCACTGCCACAACGCGCGCCACAGCCCGCTGTGGCCGTGGTGCTTGAAAGACCGCTGATCGCCATTCGCCAGGAAGAGCCCCTGCTGAGCGGACCTTTGGCTCGCGAGCGCCCCACCGGCGTCATACAGGTCGGTTTCAACGTCAACGCCGATGGCAGCACAGGCGACGTCAGCGTGGTGTCCAGCACCAACCGCAAGCTCAACAGCGCCGTGCTCAACGCAGTAACAAAATGGGTCTACCAGCCGCTGGAGGCCGTCAGGCGTGTTGAAGTGGCGATCGAATTCAAGAACGATTGAGCGCCCGCCCCGAGGTCCCAGATGGCCCCGTTGGCCCACACGTAGATCGCCCGTCTGCATGAAATCATCATCAAAGTCTTTGCCTTTGGCCGGCCTGCGCGTGGTCGAATTCACCCACATGGTGATGGGCCCCACCTGCGGCATGGTGCTGGCCGACATGGGGGCCGAGGTGATCAAGGTCGAGCCGATTGCGGGCGACCGCACGCGACATCTGCTGGGCTCGGGCGCGGGGTTCTTCCCCATGTTCAACCGCAACAAGAAGAGCATCGCCATTGACCTGCGCAGTGCCGAAGGTGCACAGGCGGCGCGCACGCTTGCGGCCAGTGCGGATGTGGTGCTGGAGAACTTCAAACCCGGCACCATGGGCAAATACGGGCTGGATTACCCCGCACTCTCGCAGGTCAACCCACGCCTCATTTACATCAGTCACAAAGGCTTCTTGCCAGGGCCGTATGAGCATCGCGTGGCGCTTGACGAGGTGGTCCAGATGATGGGCGGCCTGGCCTACATGACTGGGCGGCCTGGCGACCCCTTGCGCGCGGGCAGCAGCGTGAACGACATCATGGGCGGCATGTTTGGCGCGATTGGGGCACTGGGCGCGTTGATCCAACGCGGCATCACCGGACGTGGGCAGGAGGTGCAAACCGCCCTGTTCGAGAACAACGTGTTTCTGGTGGGCCAGCACATGCTGCAATACGCCATCACCGGCGAGGCCGCAGCACCCATGCCAGACCGCATTTCGGCCTGGGGCGTTTACGACGTTTTCACGGTAAAAGATGGCGAGCAAATCTTTCTCTCCGCCGTCAGCGATTCGCAATGGGACGTGTTTTGCGCCGTGCTCGGGTTTGCCGATCTCAAAGCTGACCCGCGCTATGCCACCAACAACAAGCGCGTCGAGCTGCGCAATGAGCTGCTGCCAGTGCTGCGAGAGCGTCTTGCAGATCGCACCGCCCGCGATTTGGCCACGCTGTTCGAGCAGCACGCCCTACCCTTCGCGCCGATTCGCAAGCCCGAAGAACTTTATGACGACGAGCACCTCATCGCCACCGGCGGTTTGGCCGACATAACGTTGACCGATGGTGCCAAAGCCGGGCAGGCCGCCAAGACCACGCTGTTCCCGTTCACCATGGACGGCCAGCGCCTGGGCGTACGGCTGCAACCTCCGCGTGCGGGCGAGCACACGCGTGAGTTGCTGGCCCAGTTGGGGTATGCCGACGCGCAGATTGACGGCTTGTACTCGCGATCTGCAGTCGCCTGATCGGCGTCGTCGCGCAATAGGTTCAACCAACGTGCTGCGCCACCACAGCACGCGTCGCCGCATCAGCAGCAAACAGATGCTCTACCCGTAGCGATGCCAGCGTGATGTCCTGCGGCGTGCCGAAGGTTGAAAACATGCT
>JANOTO010000455.1:0-2146 GCA_031416395.1 Rhodoferax sp.
AATCACGTGCACGATACCTTGGCGTTTGGACATGAACGGGAAGTACGCCGCCGCGCCAGACTCTTTGATGTTCGCATCCAGCGTCATGATCTGCTCTTTACTCACCGGGTCGGCAATGCCGTCGTAGCCCAGCTCCCAGCCGGTCGTGGGCGTGTTGTGATCAGCGGTCGCCACGATCGAGCTGATGCGCCACACCTTGCGCCCGGCCTGGCGCAGCCCCTCAAACGCCTGCGGGCTGGTGACTTCGTGCACCAGATGGCGGTCAATGTAAAGCACGGTAGTGCCGTCGTCTTCAGTGTGGACGACGTGTTCGTCCCAAATTTTGTCGTAGAGCGTGCGGGCGTCAGAAGTGGTGCGTGGCATTTGGGTCTCGGGTTACGTAGTGATTTTAGTCGGGCGGCTAGCGTACACGCATGGCCTCCACGGCTGCCTTAGCCAAAAAACCGGACCGCGTCATGTGGTGGTCGCTCGCCCATGAGTCGATTTGCTGCACCAAATTCGATGGCAAGCTGACATTCAAGCGAACGGGCCGAGTGTCGATACGGTTCAAATCAATGTCTGCCAGCAACCAGACACCGCCTTGGTATTGCGGGTCTGTCGACAGTTCTTCCAGAGGTGTGGGTGACGGCACTGCATCAGGTTCGCCATGGAAATGCGCTTCGACAGCCTCCTGGATAGTGCTGGGCAGATCGCTCCATTCATCAGCTGCGGAAAAGCAGCCTGGAAAATCTGGAAACGTCACGCCGTGCGCGTGTTTGGCATCGCCCATGTGAACATAAACGGGATAGAGCATGGTAGTTTTCTGTGTTGGTTCCTGCGTTATTTGGCGCGCAACCCTGCCTGTTTCAAGATGCTGTTGAGCGTAGGCAAAGGCAAGTCTTTTTTCGGATGCGGCACCGTCACTTTGCCCGGTTTGGTGTGATGTTTAAACTAGTGATGCGAACCCACAACGTGCACCAAAAACCAGCCATCCGCTTTCAGCCGCTTGATGATGTCGCCGCTTTTCATGGTCGGATTCTAACTTGAAAATACACACATCTACACAATACATGAAACAGTCTGGAGGCCGCGTGAGGCCTCGGTGATGGCGTAGGGCTGATTGGGCAAGCTGCGGTTGATATTCACCCACAGAGATCTCAGCTTGGAAACCCGTGAGCCGTGATTGGCGAGTCAGTGTTGCCATGCTTGAGCAACTGAGCATCATTCGTGATCAATGTCGCGTCGTTCAATTCAGCACTTGCCACGATGATCGCATCGGGTAACTTCAATTTCGTGTTCAGGCGGGTTTGTGCAATCAATTGCATGAGCGCTTGATCGGTGTGGGCGATATCCACAACGACCACGGCTGCTTCAAATTCGCGCAACAAATCAAGGTCGAGCGATGTCATACCGATGAAACTTGAAAACTCAAGAATGCTGATCACTGAAATGCCAACCCACTCGGCAGATGATGTCAGATCCAACAGAGACTGATTGCCCTTCAGCAAGGCAATTAGCGCATTGGTATCGAGCAGAAAGCGCTTACCAGGCATCGCGCGATTCGCGTTGCGCTGCCAAAGCATCGCCATTCCATTGAAGTCGGCCTGCCAGATGCGCGAAGTTGTAGCGCTGGGACTGAGACGTGCTCACTTGCGAATCAGCATCTTCTTCCACCACAACCAGAACTCGGGCGCGCTTCAAGTCGGGGGGCGGCTGGTCTAGCCACACCAGTTCCGAACCATTGAGTTCTGCGCTGTAACTTCGCAACATGTTGATTCCCTCATTGACTTAAGCCGCCATTTTAGGCGGCGCGGAAGACCCGCGTGTCGGTTCGCGTCGCCCCTCACCGCCCCCGCAGAAACAACCCATCCAGCTCCTTGATGCTGACCTGCCGCCAGGTGGGTCGGCCGTGGTTGCATTGGTCGGATCGATCGGTTGCCTCCATCTGGCGCAGCAGTGCGTTCATTTCTTCAACCGTCAGTCGCCGATTGGCGCGCACTGCGCCGTGGCAGGCCATGGTGCCCAGCAGCTCGTTTTGCGCGCGTTCGATGACGTTGCTGGCATCGTGTTGCGACAGCTCGGCCAGCACGCTGCGGGCGAGTTCGGTGGCATTGCCATTGAAAAGCGATGTGGGCACCGCGCGCACGGCAAGGGTTTTGGGGGAGAA
>JANOTO010000456.1:0-1900 GCA_031416395.1 Rhodoferax sp.
TTGATTGGCAAGTATGTGAATATTGCGTCGAGGGCAGCGGGGTTTTTGACAAGCAGGTTTGACGGTACGGTTTTGCCGATTGATCAGTTGGATGAAGCAGGCACGACTTTGTATGTAAGTGTTATCGGTGCGCAATTACCCGTCGGTCACTGTTTCATTGATCGAGACTTTGGTAAGGCCAGTCGCGAGATCATGCAGTTGGCAGACAAGGTTAATAGCTATGTCGCTGATGCGCAACCATGGACGCTCGCTAAGAGCGGCGAGCCTGGAGCTACAGAAGAGTTGCACAAGGTTTGCAGCACCCTCATTCGCTGTTTTGAGGTGCTTACCCGGATGCTTGCTCCGATTCTCCCGGCCACGGCAGGTCAAGTTGAAAAGCTTCTCAACGTCTCGTTAGACAAAGCGTTTGGGCACTCTGAGGTTGTAAAAATCGGCCAGTTCTCGCACCTCATGCAACGCGTAGACCCCAAACAACTAGAAGCCCTCTTCGAAGCCCCCGCTGCGCCAGAACCCGAAAAGCTCACTCCCGGTGGCGAAGAAATCGCGCCGACTATCAGCATCGATGACTTCGCCAAGATCGATTTGCGCATCGCAAAAATCGTGAATTGCGAGGCGGTGGAGGGCTCCGTCAAGCTGTTGCGTCTGACGCTGGATGTCGGCGAAGGAAAGACGCGCAACGTTTTCAGCGGCATTGCAAGCGCGTACCAGCCTGCCGACCTCATCGGCAAACACACCGTCCTGGTCGCCAACCTAGCCCCGCGCAAGATGAAATTCGGCGTGAGTGAAGGCATGGTGCTGGCTGCCAGCCATGGAGACGAGAAAGCCAATCCTGGCATTTACGTGCTGGAGCCTTCGCTCGGCGCACAGCTGGGAATGCGGGTGAGATAACGCAAACCCAACGCCAGCGCGGGATCGTTAAAATGTGAAATATGCCTCAGGCCTTGCTTAGTGCCCCATGACACCCGCCCCCCGCGTCAAACCCGAAGACTTCTTCTCAACTGAAGAATGGCAAAACCTGTCTGCCCGCTCCAACTGGGTGGGCTTGCTGTTAGTGGCGCATTGCTGGCTGGTGATTGGTGCGGCTATGGCGGTTGGCGTGATGTGGCCCATCACCATTCCGCTGGCGGTGATGTTGATTGGCAATCGCCAGCTCGGCCTGTTCATCCTGATGCATGACGCGGCGCACGGGGCGTTGCATGCCAATCGGCGTGTGAACGACTTTGTCGGCAAGTGGTTTTGTGGCACCGACTTGCACGCCTACCGCGCCTACCATTTGCAGCACCATCGCTTTGTGCAGCAGACCGATGACCCGGACTTGATTCTGTCCGCACCGTTCCCCATTTCTCGCGATTCGCTCAAACGCAAAATGATTCGTGACCTGACTGGGCAGACGTTTTACAAGCAACGACTTGGCGCGTTGACAGCTGCGCTCAGGGCACGCAACCCCGGTGAGTCCTTATTGGCAGTTTTGATCACTGAATTCAAACGTCAACCGCATTTTTATTTTCAAAATGCGGTCAGCCTGATCTTATTCAGCGCCGCCGGTTTGTGGTGGGCCTGGGTGTTGATGTGGCTGCTGCCGATGATGACCTGGCTGCCGCTCATCACCCGCCTTCGCAATATCTCCGAGCACGCGCTGGTTGCGAAGAACGAGCCCGACCCCCTGCGCCACGCCCGCACCACGCATGCAAACCTGCTGGAGCGCGTGCTGATTGCGCCGTATTGGGTCAACTATCACTGCGAGCACCACATGTTCACTCAGATCGCCTGCTGGAAGCTGCCTCGGGCGCACCGAATCCTGCACCGCAACAACGTCACCGCACGCATGGAGTTGCAGCCGGGCTATTGGGCCATGCTGCGGCTTGCCAGCGCTCTAGTGCCGACGCGCCCAACACCTACG
>JANOTO010000457.1:0-4890 GCA_031416395.1 Rhodoferax sp.
CAAAACAGACGGTATTCCGATCTCCAAACTCATCACACTCACCGGCCTGGCCACGCTGGTGCTCGCACCGTTTGGCGCGTTTGCATTGGGCTTGAGCGCCATCACCGCCGCTCTCTGCATGGGCAAAGATGCGCACCCCGACCCGGCCAAGCGCTACACCGCATCGACTGTCTGTGGCGCGCTGTACTTGGCTGTCGGAGTGTTTGGCGCGGCCATCACCGGGGTGCTTTCGTCGTTCCCCAAGGAGCTGATCGCCGCCATCGCAGGCTTGGCGCTGCTGGGCACCATCGGCAACGCGCTGGCGACGGCGGTCAAAGACGAATCTCATCGCGAGGCCTCATTGATCACTTTTTTGGTCACCTTGAGCGGCCTGCAAATTGCGGGCGTGGGCTCGGCCTTCTGGGGCGTAGTAGCCGGCGCTCTCGCACTTTTTGTGCAAAACTGGGCTAAACGCTAATCAACCTTTCATCCGATCAAATCATGCATATCCTGTTCATCGCTGACCCGCTGGAGTCGTTCAAGATCTACAAAGACACCACCTTCTCCATGATGCGCGAGGCGCAGCGGCGTGGGCACACCTTGTCCGCCTGCGAGCCCAAAGACATCCGCTGGCAGCAGGGTGAAAAAGTCACCGCCTTTGTGCGCGACATCACGCTCACAGGTGACGCGGATCACTGGTTCACATCGAAGCAAGCCCATCCCGATGAACGCCCCCAAGCTGTGGCTGAGTTTGATGCCGTGGTGATGCGAAAAGACCCGCCGTTTGATTCGGAATATTTCTACGCCACTCACTTGCTGGAGCAGGCCGAGCGCGACGGTGCGCGCGTGTTCAACAAACCGCGTGCGCTGCGCGATCACCCGGAGAAGCTGGCGATTCTGGAGTTCCCGCAGTTCATCGGCCCCACGCTGGTGACGCGTGATGCAGCCGATATCAAGCGCTTTCACGCCTTACACAAAGACATCATCCTGAAGCCGCTGGACGGCATGGGCGGCATGGGGATTTTTCGGGTGAGGGAAGATGGCTTGAATTTGGGCTCGATCACCGAGACGCTGAACAAAGACGGAGCCCAGAGCGTGATGGTTCAAAAGTTTCTGCCCGCGATCACGGCCGGCGACAAGCGGGTGCTCGTGATTGGCGGAAAACCGGTGCCGTTTTGCTTGGCGCGCATTCCGCAGGGCGATGAAGTGCGTGGCAACTTGGCGGTGGGCGGCAAGGGCGTGGCGCAGGCCTTGAGCGTGCGCGATGCCGAGATCGCCAATGCGCTGGGCCCGATCTTGAACGCGCGTGGCCTGCTCTTGGTGGGGCTGGACATCATTGGGGACTCGCTGACGGAGATCAACGTTACCAGCCCGACCTGCTTTCAGGAGATCTTTGATCAGACGGGCTGCGACGTGCCCGCGTTGTTCATCGATGCGCTGGAGCAGGCGGCAAAGCAGGCAACAGGTAAAAATTAACTTGCAGGTTTATTTTGTTCTGAATTCGTGAAAATATCACGATATATGAAGAAAATTTGCCTCCAGCTCTCGAATCATGCGCACAATGTGCTATCGATTAAGTAGCGTTGAATGACGCCGACATAGGCTACAGGACGTAGCAGGGGCAATTGCAGAGGAGCCTTGGACGCGCTGGCGCTGCCCGAATGACGGGTTCAACCCGGCGGTAAAATCCGCATTTCACCAATACAGTGCATAGCTAAAGCCGCCTGCTTTCGATCACGAGAAGCAGCGTCTGAAGATCCTGAAAAGAGAAAAATGAACAACCCAGGTGACACGCAAACCCCTCCCTTAGCCAACAGTGGCCCGGGCCTTTTGAAACCCGGCGCGCCGCAGTTTGACGCGGCGCTTAAAAACGCCAAGATCATGATGGTGGACGACGACCCGCTGATGACGGCGCTGGTTCAAAAATACCTCGCCGTTGCGGGCTATGAGCGCTTCGTCTTCACCAACGACCCGCGCGAAGCGATTGCGTTGATGACGCACGAAAAGCCCGACTTGCTATTGCTGGACGTGTTGATGCCCAATCTGCCTGGCTTTGAGCTGCTCGAAGCGGTGCGCAGCGATGCGCTGCTGGGTGCCACGCCCATCATCATTCTGACCGCTGAAACCACACCCGAGTCCAAAGCGAGCGCCTTGCAACTGGGCGCCACCGACTTTTTGTCAAAACCGGTCGACCCCAGTGAGCTGGTGCTGCGTGTGCGCAATACGTTGGCCTATTTGCAATACCAATACCGCGTGGCCCACTTTGACGCGGCCACCAGCCTGCCAGGCCATCAACTGTTTGATGCCAACGTGGATGCCATGCTGGCGCGGCGCAATTCGGCCAACGAGCTGGTCACTCTGTTCATCGTCGCGGTGCCAGAGTGCCATCAGTTGGTGGAGACGCTGGGCCAGGAGTCTGCTGACATTCTTTCCAAAGTGATCGCTACCCGATTGGAGCGTTTCCTGGTGAGCGAGGAAGTGCTGTGGGCCTCCAACGTGATCGCCGAGCGCCTGCCTTGTATTGCCCGACTGGACGAGCAGCGCTTTGCACTGGCCGTCCAGGCGATGGAAGATGCGCCGGCGATTGAGGCATCCGCCCGCAGGCTGCTGGCCATGCTTTGCGAGCCTGTCACGGTGGGTCGGCATCAAGTCTGGCCTGGCGCCTGGGTGGGCATTTCGACCGCACCTGCGGACGGCGAGCGCGGCGCTGATTTGCGCCATGGTGCCACACTCGCTGCAGTACATGCCGGCTTGCAGCAGCAGCCGGAGGCACGCTTCTGGTTTGCGTCCCCAGAGCTCAGCCTGAAGTCGTTTGAAAAAGTCACGCTCGGTAGCGAGCTGCGTGGCGCAGCGGAGCGCGGAGAACTGGAGTTGCATTACCAGCCCAAGGTGGACATTGACAGCCACCGCGTTATCGGTGCTGAGGCGCTGATTCGCTGGCGCCACCCCCAGCATGGGCTTATCCCTGCCGCCGATTTCATGAAGCTGGCGCGGCAGCATGGCCTGAGCACCGAGTTGGGCGAGTGGGTGTTCCACCGCGCATGCGTGGATGCTGCCAGTTGGGCGGAGGCAGGCATGGGTCACCTCAAGGTGTCGGTCAACGTGGGTAAATCACATTTGCATGCGCCGCAGTTTTGTGAATTCGTCAAGAGCACCCTGGACAGCAGTGGCGTGCAACCTGGCCTGCTGGTGATTGAAATCACTGAGAACATGCTGAACGAAGATTTGGAGGCCAGCCTTGAACTACTCACCGAGGTCAAGACCCTGGGTGTCGGTTTGGCGATTGACAATTTCGGCTCGGGCGACTCCCCTCTGACTTACATCAAGACGTTTCCGTTTGACGTGCTCAATATTGACCGCCGCTTTGTTGCCGACTTGCCAGGCGGAAGGGCTGACATCGCTGTGACGCGCACGATGATCGAGCTGGCCCATCGTCTGGGCATGACCGTGACCGCTGGGGGTGTTGAAACACCCGAGCAGTTGGCTTGCCTGAAGCATCTGGAGTGCGATGCGTTTCAGGGCTATCTGTTTGCCGCTGCGATGGCTTCAGGCGATTTCATTGATTTACTGACGCACGATCATGCTGCGGAATAGGGGCGTAATGATGCATCGTTATCCCCTGCTGGGTGCCTTGCTGCTGTGTTGCAGTGCTGCCATGGCGCAAAGCCAGCCGCGCGCCGATGAATGGAACTACGTTGTCGCCCCGCGAGACACGCTCATTGGCCTGGTAGCGCGCCTGATGAAGCCACCCGCCACCTGGCAAAAGTTGCAGGAACTCAATCGTCTTCCCAATCCGGAACAGATCAAACCCGGCAGCATCGTTCGCTTGCCTGTTGCCTGGCTTAAAAGCACGGCGGCAGTTGCCACGGTGTCGGTTGCACAAGGGGTTGTCAGCGTGCGCCGGGGCACCGACCGCCTGCCCAGCACCGCCGCCGGCACCGAGGTGCTGCCAGGCGACGTGGTGGAGACTGGCGCCCAATCGACCTTGACGCTGCGCTTTGTCGACGGCTCCAGCGTGGTCGTGGCCCCACAAAGCAAAGTGCTGATCGAGAAGCTGCTGGTCTACGGAAAGTCGGGCATCACCGAAACCAGCCTGCGCATCGAAGAAGGCGGCCTGGACTCCAGCGTCAAGCCCAAGACGCAAGTTTCTTCCACCCGCTACGTTGTCACCACACCCGTGTTCAACCTGGGCGTGCGAGGCACCGAGTTCAGGGCGCGGTTCGACCCCAGCTCCAAAGTCGCCTTCAGTGAGGTTTTGACTGGCGCTGTTGCGGCACAGGGCGCATCCAGTCAGGTGCCCATTGGCGCTGGTTTTGGCACGTTGGCGCTGATCAATACCGATCCGAAGCCACCCATCAAGCTGTTGGACGCACCGCTGTTGCGCGGCATTGGCAAGACGGCCAGCCGCGTTCCGGTCAACTTGTCGTGGGAGTCTGAAAAAGATGCCAGCAGTTATCGTGCGCAGGTTTTTACCGACCGCAGCTTCCAACGTCAAGTGGTCGAAGGTGTCTTCACCCAGCCCGTCGCCCGCTGGTTGACCCTGCCCGATGGTGCCTACGTGTTGCGCGTGCGCTCTATTGATGCGGATGGTTTGGAAGGTGCGTCAACCGTCAGCGACTTTGTGCTGAAGGCCCGTCCTGAAGCGCCGTTTTCAAGTCAACCTGCCGACTCAGCGCGGGTGGTAGGCGACAGTGCCCAACTGAAGTGGTCAGAGCCCCCAGAAGCGCTGGCCTATCGCCTGCAAGTGTCGACGCAGGCCGATTTTTCGCAGTTGCAAGTGGATCGACAAGACATCACCGCCACTCAGTTGAACGTGCCGTTGCCCCCAGGTACCTATTACTGGCGTGTGGCGACCCTGATTGCTGGCAATGATCAAGGCCCGTTTGGCGATGTGCAGAGCTTTGTATTGAA
>JANOTO010000458.1:0-2443 GCA_031416395.1 Rhodoferax sp.
ATGTTCCGGATGCGTACGGTTCGCACAATCTTGCTGCTGACGTGATAAAACTTCTGGATCATCTCAAGCTCACGACGGCGTCTCTGGTCGGTTTTTCTCTGGGTAGTGTCATCGCGCTGCATCTGCTGCATACCTACCCGCAACGCTTTGGGCGCTCGGTACTCATCGCCACCGGCGACGGTTTGCTGGGCCTGCCGCCGTACACCATGGCGGAAACAGCCCCCCAACTCGCCCACGCGTTGGACAGCGACCACTACCCGGCCCAACTGCCCAAGCATGTGGCGATGTACTGGAATTTCGCCACCAAGGTGGGTGGTGATCGTCTGGCCAGCGCTGCGGCGGCGCGCGCGCACTATCCAGTCTGCACGGCAGAAGAAGCGGGCCGCGTTGCGGCGGACGTGCTGGTTATCAGCGGTGAAATCGACCCGGTGTTGGGCCAGGGGACAGTACTTGCGCGCAGCCTTGCGCATGGGCGTTATCTGGAAATTGCGGGCGCAGACCACTTCATGCTGGCGGCCAGTGACGAGGCCAGAGACGCGGCGGCACAATTTCTTGTGGAAGGAAATTGACATGAGCTACGACTACATCATCGTGGGCGCGGGTTCCGCCGGTTGCGTGCTTGCTGCAAGGCTTTCGCAAGACCCCGCCTGCCAGGTGGCGCTGTTGGAAGCGGGTGGTGAAGACCACGCGCCCGCATTGCGCCAGCCCAACCAGTGGCCTTTGTTGTGGGACCGCGCTGAAAACTGGGGCTACACCACCACCCTACAGGCGGGCTACAACCTGCGCAGCATTCCGTATCCGCGAGGGAAGGTGCTGGGTGGAACCAGCGCCATCAATATCATGATCTACATTCGGGGCGACGCGCGAGACTACGACCATTGGCGAGACTTGGGAAACCCGGGCTGGTGCTGGCAGGATGTGCTGCCGTATTTTTTGAAGTCTGAAGACCAGCAGCATGGCGCGTCCGCCGTGCACGGTGCGGGTGGCCCGTTGGCGGTGTCCGACCTGATAGCGCCCCATCGCATTTCCAGTGCCTTTGTCGATGCTGCTGTGGCGACCGGTCATGTGCGTACGGCGGATTTCAATGGTGGCACGCCTGCGGGTGCGGGCTTGTACCAGGTCACCATGCGCAACGGTGAGCGTTGCAGTACCGCCAACGCCTTCCTCCACCCCGCGCGCAAGCGCAGCAATTTGCACACCATCACCCATGCCAGAACGCTGCGCGTGGTGATGGAGGGGGACCGCGCGGCTGGTGTGGACTACTTCGATGGAACGCGGGTGGTGCGCATCCACGCGGCGCGGGAGGTCATTCTGAGTGCTGGCGCGATCGACTCACCCAAGCTGTTGATGCTGTCTGGCATTGGCGACGCGGCGCAACTGCAATCCCATGGGGTGACCGTACGGGCGTCGCTGCCGGGCGTCGGGGCCAACCTGTGCGACCATCCAGGAACGAGTCTCGTGTTGACTCTGCGTGAGGCCCAGCAGGCGCTGCCCACCAGCAACATCGTAGAGAGCGGCCTATATATGAAAAGCGCGAGCTTGAATGATGGATTTGCCGCCGACCTGCAGTTCTTTGCGATTCCATTCGCGCCAACACAGGCCGGTGCCCAGGGCAAGACCAAGATGATGGCCATCAGTGTGCAAACCTGTCGGCCCAAGAGTCGGGGGCGCGTCACCTTGCGGTCGGCGGACCCAATGGACAATCCGGTCATCGATCCCCGCTACATGACTCATCCGTATGACCTGGCTCTCCAGATCGAGGGGCTCAGAGCCGCCAGGGACATCGCCGCGCAGGAGCCGCTGAAGTCCTTGCTGGCGGCCGAGTTGGCGCCGGGTCACCGCGCCCTAGACGATACTGCGCTGGAGCAGTACATTCGAGCCACCAGCAGCTGCATCTGGCATCCGGTTGGTACCTGCCGCATGGGAAGTGGCGAGGACGCTGTGGTGGATGCGCAGTTGCGCGTGCATGGCGTGCGCTCTCTGCGCGTGGTGGACGCGTCTGTGATGCCGCAAATTACGTCTGGAAACACCAACGCGCCAACGATCATGATCGCGGAGAAGGCCGCTGACATGATCCTTTCCTAATTCCTGTCGCCGGTGACCGCAGTTGGTCATGAACTGAATTCCAGTATGCAGATTGATCTTCTGTGAAACGGACATTCGCAGCTTGGAATTGAGAGCACTTGAATGACCGGTGTCAGGCTGCTAGTTGATCGGCCTCTACACCCACTTTGGGCTCGCTAGCAGACTATCCTCTCAAAAAAATCGCCACCCCAAACCCCAAATCGGGCGGCAGGTGACGACACACCGCCTTAGTCATCGACTACGTCAAAGGCATGGCGGCCAATCAGCCGGTTCACATTAATGCCAACAAGGCTTGCGTACCATCGAGGCACGGCTTTACCTGAGGGCGCGGGTGTTGATGGACGTGGCGCGGGGCCAC
>JANOTO010000459.1:0-6017 GCA_031416395.1 Rhodoferax sp.
GAGATGGCGATCCGCATTGAGCTGTTTGACGATGAGATTGAATCGCTGCAACTGTTTGACCCGCTGACTGGCCGCATTCGCCAGAAGATTCCCCGCTTCACCGTTTACCCCGGCAGTCATTACGTCACGCCGCGCGACCAGGTGGTGGCGGCGGTGGAGACAATCAAAGTCGAGCTGGCCGAGCGCATCAAGTTCTTCGTCTCCGAAGGCAAGCTGGTGGAGGCGCAACGCATTGAACAGCGCACCCGGTTTGACCTGGAAATGCTGTCGGAAGTGGGCCACTGCAAAGGCATCGAGAACTACTCGCGCCATCTGGCAGGCAGCAACCCCGGTGATCCGCCTTCGACGCTGACCGACTATATGCCCAAAGACGCGATGATGTTCATCGACGAAAGCCACGTCACCATCGGCCAGTTTGGCGCGATGTATTTGGGTGACCGCTCACGCAAGACGACGCTGGTTGAGTACGGCTTTCGCCTGCCCAGCGCGCTGGACAACCGGCCCTTGAAGTTTGAGGAGTTTGAGCAACGCATGCGCCAGGTGGTGCTGGTATCTGCCACGCCCGCCAACTGGGAGAAAGAGCACTCGGGGCAGGTGGTGGAGCAGGTGGTGCGGCCCACTGGCCTGGTAGACCCCGAGGTGGAGGTGCGCCCCGCTACCGCGCAGGTTGATGATGTGTTGCAGGAAATCCGCATCCGCGCCGACAAGCGCGAGCGGGTGTTGATCACCACGCTGACCAAAAAGATGGCCGAACAGCTCACCGAATACCTGTCGGAAAACGGTGCGAAAGTGCGCTACTTGCACAGCGATATTGACACGGTGGAGCGCGTCGAAATCTTGCGCGACCTGCGCCTGGGCACGTTCGACGTGCTGGTAGGCATCAACCTGCTGCGCGAGGGCTTGGACATTCCCGAGGTGTCACTGGTGGCGATTCTGGATGCCGACAAAGAAGGCTTTTTGCGCTCAGAGCGTTCGTTGATCCAGACCATTGGCCGTGCCGCGCGCAACCTCAATGGCCGCGCGATTCTGTATGCGGATCGCATCACCGACTCGATGAGCCGCGCCATGAGCGAGACCGAGCGTCGCCGCAACAAGCAGATCGCCCACAACGCTGAACACGGCATCACGCCCAAATCCATCGTCAAGCAGGTGCGTGATTTGATTGATGGTGTCTACAGCGACAAAGCCGGCAAGGAGATGGCGCGCCTCGAAAACGATGCCATGCAGCGCGCCCGTGTAGAAGACATGAGTGAGAAAGACATCTCCCGCGAGATCAAGCGGCTGGAGCGGCTGATGCTGGAGCACGCCAAGAACCTCGAATTCGAGAAGGCTGCGCAAGTGCGAGATCAACTCGGCATCCTCAAAGAGCAGGCTTTTGGCGCACCGGGCGCAGACAATGTGGTGGGGATTGGAACGGGAGCGGCGCGGGCCAGGCTTTGATCAGTTTTCGGGGTCACCTTAAGCGCCAACCTCTGTGATTGACAAATATCAAGGCGCACGATTCTGGATCGGGAGAAAATCACGCGATGCGTTTTCGATTGTTGCTGATTCTTTTGGTCAATGCGCTTTTGTCGGCATGTACTTCATTGCTGCCAAAAGCGAGCAGTTCGGCGGGCGTGGGTTTTGAAAACTTTGAAGAGGCACGCATCGCAGTTGAGCGCATCGTTCCGTTGAAGACGAGGACTGAGGTGCTCAGCGCCATGGGGTTTGACGTGCGAAATGGCCTGAACGTCACCCTGGTTTCGTACCCTGAGATCGTGGTGCGGCTCACGCCCCATCCCGGCGTACCCATCAGCACACTGGATCCGGGTATGCGCCAGTGTATTGATATTCAGACCGCGTGCCGAGGGTATCTTTTCCGTTTTGACCGGGAAGATCGCAAACGTGAAGGCAATTTCTGGCTGGATTTTTTCAACGTCCGCCGCACCACCCACATAACGGGCTGGCGTTTCGAGGCTTTGATCGTCGTCAGCGATGACCTGGTGCTGTTTCGCAACTATTCCGGGCTGGCGAGAATTGACCGGGTTGAAAAACAGACCAATCCGCTTGGGCCGTTCCAACCTGCGGGCGAGGGTGCCGGGAGTTCGCTGCTGCGCTGAGGTTTCTAGGTGAAGTCAGACATTGGGGCGGTCTGCGATGATCGGGTGCTGGGCATGCACAGAGCGCAGTTCCCGCTCCAGCGTTTCAATACGATCCAGATACCCCACCAGCATCGCGACGCTGAACAGATCGAGGTCGAAGTCGCGGCGCAGCTTGCCCGCAGTGCGCAGCGGCGACACCCAGGAGGCGCTGAACACATGAACCTCCTGATTCATCACTACCGGCGAAAGCGCACCGTAGTCCACCAGCTCTGCGAGTTCAGCGGCAGTCAGGCCGCACACTTCGGAAAGCTCTGACACCGTCACGGTTTCACGCGTGTCCAGCCAGGTCCAGTCAGAGTTTTGTGGGTTCATGGGTTTGCTCCTTGGGCAGCGCAGCACGCGGGCTGAAACTCGATGCGCGCGCCAGTTCTTGGTAGAGTTCCCGCTCGCGTGACGAGAGCGTCGTAGGCATGTCGATATGAACCACCGCATACAGGTCCCCTCGGCCATCCTTGCCATTGCTTAAGCCCCGCCCGCGCAAACGCAACTTGCGGGCTGAGCGCGTGAGCGGCGGCACGGTGAGAAGCACCGGTTGATCCAGCGTAGCCACTTCAATCTCAGCTCCCAGCGCGGCTTCCCACGGAGTGAGTGCCAGATCAAAGTAGAGATCATGGTGGTCAGCCCGAAAAACCGGATGGGATGCCAGCGCAATATGCAGATAGATGTCACCGTCAGAGCCACCGCCAAGGCCTTTGCCACCTTTGCCGCGCAGCCTGAGTTTTTGGCCATCTGTCACACCGGGGGGGATCGTCACTTGCAGGGTGCGCTCGCCGTCGCCATCTTTTAGATCCAGATTGACCGTGGTGCCCCGGTGCGCATCTTCCAGGCTGATGCGCACGCTGGTCTCAAAGTCACGTCCTGGCATCGCTGCGCGGGTGCGCGACGCACGGCCTTGCCTTGCGCCCAGCGCCGCCAGAAAATCAGCGAGATCAAGGTCGTCCATCCCACTGCCCTGGGTTGAACTCTGGTGTTGCCATTGGGGCGGTGGCGCGAATTCCTCCCCCGCCGGGTGGCGTCCCATCTCATCGTAAACCGCCCGTTTTTCGGGGTCTTTGAGTGTGGCGTAAGCCTCCGCTGCCTCCTTGAACTGCGCCTCAGCTTCGGGTGCTTTGGACATGTCGGGGTGATGCTGTCGCGCAAGCTTGCGGTAGGCCTTCTTGATCTGATCAAGATCGGCATCGCGCGGCACACCCAGCGCGGCGTAGTAGTCCTTGTACTTCATGGCGGCACAGTCTTCAGTGCATACGCATTCCAAGCGCGTGGTTCAGTCCATCGACATCAGTGATACGGATGTGGCGTTTATCCACTTCGAGCAACCCCTGCTTTTGAAAGGCCGAAAACGTGCGACTGACGGTTTCGAGCTTCAGCCCCAGGTGACTGCCGATTTCCGCCCGCGTCATGCGCAGGTGAAACTCGCTGGCCGAGTAACCGCGTGCCTTCAGCCGACCTGCCAGGTTCAGCAAAAATGTGGCCAACCGCTCCTCGGCGTTCATGCTGCCCAGCAGCATCATCAGGCTGTGTTCGCGCACGATCTCGCGGCTCATCAGGCGGCTGATCAAGTGCTCCGTGGTGCTGCCGGCAACGATGACATTCGCCAGGTGCGCGTAGGGAATCGCGCAGACCTCGGTATCTTCCAGTGCTACGGCGGTGGTACCGTGTGTGCCAAGCGCCACACCATCCAGCCCAAGCTGCTCGCCCGTCAGGTGAAAACCGCTGACCTGCTCGCGTCCGTCGGCCAGCGTCAGGGATGACTTCAGGGTACCGCGCCGCACCGCGTACACAAACTGAAAGGGATCGCCTTGGCGATACAGCGTTTCCCCCGCTTTGATGCGCCGCCTGCCAAACATCATGTCGTCAAGCCGCTCGACCTCGACGCCCGTCATGCCGCACGGCAGGCAAAGCTCGCGCAAGTGGCAGGCAGAACAGGTGGTTTTAAGAGACGCCACAGGTGCAACATCCAGCGGACTGAGTGGGGGCGTGGGCGCGATACGGATTACCTGTGCGGCTCCTGGGTGGGCATTGATCGACATGGTTTCTCCTTGGGGTAAGCGGAAGGTTGAGCGGAAGGTCAAGCGGATGGGTGTCAAGGCGCGGTGGGGCGCGAAACGGTTTTGATGGCCTGGGCCAACTGGTCAAAGTCCGCGCTTTTGTCCAAGAAGCGCACGGCGCCTTCCATGCGGTAAAGCTTGCGATAGGCGGGCCCCGCGTTGTTGCTCAAGACGATGAACGGGATTTGGGGCGCGTTCAGGCGCACGGCACGCAGCACGTCCAGGCCCGTGCCGCCGTGCAACTGAATGTCCAGCACCACCACGTCTGGTTGAAGGGCCAAAATTCCGTCAATGCTGCCCTGGGGTGTGTCGGCCTGGCCAACCACGGTCATGGCCTGATCGCTGAGCATTTCTGCAACGCGCTGGCGAATCGGCGCGGAGTCATCGACCAGGAACACTTTGATGGGGACTAGAGGCTGAACCATGCCCCGACTTTGACGGCGGATGCCTCAACCGACTATCGGTTGATTCTGATTGCGGCGTAGGACAAGTCCTTGGTTCAGCGGTGCCCCGTCTGAGTCACGCTAGGAATTGTCTGAGTTGGAGTGACCGTTCATCACTCGCAGGTTGCTATAAAATCTATAACAAAGTATTAAATAAATACGAGAGCTACATGCCAAAAAAGTCAATAATTTAACGAAATTTGGGATTTGCCGTCTAAAATTAACCCGCAGGTTAATTTTTATGCAAACAGACCTATTTCAATTCAAACCGCGCCGAAGCAGGCGGCTTGCCCACCAGCGTCACCACAGCGACGCCTTTAGTGACTTTCGGCTCCGCTTTGAACGTGCCTTTGGCCTCCAGTTTGTCACCCACCTGCACCAGCTCGACTTCGGTTTTCTCCATACCGTTGAGCAAGGTGACTTTGGCCTTGGCACCGTCAAGCTTTATCGGCTTGCCATGGTCGGTGACGTAAATCTGGATGACGTCGGACTTGACAACAAACTCCAGGTTCGCCAGCTTGGTATCGACGGTCACGCCACCGTGCTTGGGTGCGTGGCCATCCCCAGCGGCGAAGGCGAAGCTGCTCGCCGCGAGCAGGGTGCATGCCACCAAGTGTGATGCAAAGGATTTGGTTTTCATGAAAAACTCCTGTTTCGTTAAGTGAGGTTGAGGGAGGTTGAGGGAAGGGGAAAAATCAGAAAGCCTCTGAGCCAGAATCAGCCACCAGCCGTTCAATCGGTTGTTGTCCGAACAGCTTGACCATCACCGGGGTCAGGAATGAATCGAGCAGGGTGGATGTGATCAGCCCCGAAAAAATCACGACGGCCACCGGATGAAGAATTTCGGTGCCTGGCATTTCGGCTTCAAACAGCAGTGGGGCCAGCGCCAGTGCGGCAACCAGCGCCGTCATCAGCACCGGGGTCAACCGCTCCAGTGAGCCGCGCACCAGCATCGCATCGCCAAAATTCTCTTTCTCAAAAACACACAAGTTGATGTAGTGCGACACCTTCAAAATGCCATTGCGAATGGCAATGCCCGCCAGCGTGATGAAACCCACCAGCGCCGCGATGGACAGCGGTTGGCCGGAGAGCCACAGCCCCACCACCGCACCCACCAAGGCCAGCGGAATGTTGGCCATGATGATGGTGGCCAGCACGGCCGATTTGTAGCGCGAGTAGAGAATCATGAAGATCAGCGCGATCGAGCCCAAGGACAGCAGGCCAATCAAACGGCTGGCTTCCTCCTGCGCCTGGAACTGGCCGCCCAGCGTGATGAAGTAGCCGACGGGCAGCGCCATGGCTGCGGTTTCGCGGCGGATATCGGCCACCACGTCGCTCAAGGCGCGCCCCTGCGCATTCGCGGAGATCACGATGCGCCTGCGGCC
>JANOTO010000460.1:0-1943 GCA_031416395.1 Rhodoferax sp.
GATTGGGCCATGTCGCCTTGTTTGAGGCGGACACACAGACCGTCTTTCAGGTCAATCGCGGGGATGAGTTGCATGAGGCGCTGTGAAGCGGAAAAGCAATGAAATCAAGGGTTCCAGGAGAGGAAGTTCTTGTACAGGGACAAACCTTGAGCGGCGCTTTTTTCCGGATGAAATTGTGTTGCAAAAATATTATCGCGCGCAATTGCTGCAGAAAAGCGTTTGCCATAGTCCGTCTGGCCCACGCTGTGGCGCGCATCAGACGGTTGGGCGTAAAAACTGTGGACGAAGTAGAAATAGCTGGCGTCCGGCACACCCGCCCAGAGCGGGTGATTTTGAGCTTGAATGACCTGATTCCAGCCCATTTGCGGCACTTTGAAGCGGCTGCCATCGGATTGAATTTGCCCATCCAGATCGAATTTGATGACCTCGCCGTGAATTAGCCCCAAGCCCGGCGTACCCTCTCCGGGTGACTCTTTTCGGCCCTCGTGGCTGTGATCCAGCAGCATTTGCATGCCCACGCAGACCCCAAACATCGGCTTGGCTGCCGCCGCTTCCAGCACGGATTCCTGCAAACCAGATTCCCACAGCTCGCGCATGCAATCGGGCATGGCCCCCTGGCCGGGCAGGATGATGCGCTCGGCGCTGCGGACTTCGTCAGGCCGCGCGGTGACGACCACCTCAAAACCGCTGCCCACCGCCGCGCGGCGCACGGCTTGGGCCATCGAGAACAGGTTGCCCATGCCGTAATCGACCACGGCGACGCTTCTAGTTGCTACCATAAATATAGCATATTATCTATATAATCCGAGAGCTAGGCGCTCAAAAAGTTATCAATTACGTGCTTTTGACCTGTTGGACGACAAAAATTAACCCACAGGTTAATTTACACCTACAACGAGCCTTTGGTGGAGGCAATCGTTCCCAGAGAGCGCGGGTCCAGCTCCAGCGCCATGCGCAGCGCACGGGCGAAGGCTTTGAACACGGTTTCGCATTGGTGATGCGCGTTTTCGCCCTTCAGGTTGTCAATGTGAAGGGTGACGAACGCATGGTTCACAAAGCCCTGAAAAAACTCGTGCGCGAGTTGCGAGTCAAACGTGCCAATCATGCCGCTTTTGAACGGCACATCCATCACCAGGCCGGGGCGACCCGAGAAGTCAATCACCACGCGGCTCAAGGCCTCATCCAGTGGCACATAGGCGTGGCCATAGCGGCGGATGCCCCTCTTGTCGCCCACCGCCTTGTGTACCGCCTGGCCGAGCGTGATGCCGACATCTTCCACTGTGTGGTGGCCGTCAATATGCAAGTCACCCGCCGCCTGGATGTCCAGGTCGATCAAGCCGTGGCGGGCGATTTGGTCGAGCATGTGGTCGAAAAAGCCGATGCCGGTGTTCAGGCTTGCCACGCCCGTGCCGTCGAGGTTCACTTTAGCGGTGATCTTGGTTTCAGCCGTATTGCGGCTGACCTCGGCCATGCGTGGCGCAGTGGAATGGGCAAGTGAAATTGTCGTCATGGGGTGGTCATAGTGATTCTTGAAGGGCTGCCAGCATTCGCTGGTTTTCGCTGTCGGTGCCAACGGTCAGACGCAAACAATTGGCAAGCAATGGGTGCATTTTAGAAACGTTCTTGATCAGCACGCCTTTGGCCTTCATGCCGTCAAAGGTTTTCGCCGCGTCGGTAACCCGCACGAGGATCATGTTGGCATCACTGTTCCAGCATTTGACACCCGGCATATCATGAAGTGATTTTAAAAGAATAGCGCGCTGGTCAATCAATTCATGAGCCTGGGCCTTGAAGACCTCAGCATGCTCCAGCGCAAACAGAGCACATTCATAGTTCAGAACGCTGATGTTGTAGGGCGGACGCAGCTTGTCCACTTCGGCAATCAACGCCTTTTGTCCGATCATGTAACCGATGCGAACCCCAGCCAGACCAAACTTGCTCAT
>JANOTO010000461.1:0-3087 GCA_031416395.1 Rhodoferax sp.
TTTTCTGTAGCGCTGCTTGCAACGGCCACTGGCACCCTCGGGCCCAATATTTTGAAGCCGATGGAAGTCGCATCCGTCGCAGTCCCAAGCGACCGCTGGCAAGCCTGGCAGCCTGGCCGTGTTGATCAGATTTTGGCGACGGGCCAACCGGTGTTTGTCGACTTCACCGCTGCCTGGTGCGTCACCTGCCAGTACAACAAAAACACCACCTTGTCGCACAAGGACGTTCTGGCGGACATAGACACCAAAAACGTCGCCCTGCTGCGCGCTGATTGGACGCGCCGTGACCCCGCCATCACCGCCGCCCTGCAACAGCTTGGCCGCAATGGCGTGCCGGTGTATGTGGTCTACAAACCCGGCAGCGCGCCGATGGTGCTGTCGGAAATTCTGAGTGTGGACGAAGTGCGAGGCGTGTTGGCCAAACTTTAGGGAAACTCTGCGCGTTCACTGCGCAGGAGGCGTTGGCGCGGAGTTCGGGGCAGATGTCGGATTTGTAGGGCTTGCAATGGCCGTCGGTGAGGGTATCTGCGGGATCAACGCGGGTCCAATGACCTGGTCGTCTAGCCCCAGGCTGTCGATGCCGCCGCCCAATGCCCACTCACTGTAGCGCCAGTTGCCGTCAATTTTGACGACGTCTGCGGGGGGCGTGACTTCCATCACTGGCACCTTCTTCAGCGCGGCTGACATGAACTCGATCCACGCCGGCAGCGCCAACGATGCACCTGAAGCGTGGCTGCCCAGCGTGCGCGGGTCGTCATATCCCATCCAGACGACGGCCACCAGGCCCGGTTGAAAGCCCGCGAACCAGGCATCGAATACTTCGTTGGTGGTCCCCGTCTTGCCGTAAAGATCGGCGCGTTTCAAGGTGGCTTGAGCGCGTGCGGCGCTGCCAGATCGGGTGACTTCTTGCAGCAGCGTGTTGGTGACGAAGGCATTGCGCTCGCTGATCACGCGCAGCGCTTCGATGGGCGCATTCGCAGGCGCTTTGAAGACGACCTGGCCCTTACTATCCGTCACGCTGCGGATCAGCGTGGCAGGCAGCAGGTAACCCCCGTTGGCCAGCACGCCGTAAGCGCTGGCCAGTTGCAGCGGCGTGGTGGCACCGGTGCCCAGCGCCAGCGTCAAGTTGTCGGGTTGGCGTTGGACATCAAAGCCAAACCGTGCTGTCCACGCGCGCATGGCAGGTGCGCCAAGCAACTGCACCAACCGGATCGTGACCAGGTTTTTCGAGCGCGCCAGCGCCTCGCGCACGGTGATCGGGCCATCGGCGCTGCCGTCTGAGTTGCCAGGGTTCCATTTGCCGACCTCGGTGAGTGGCATATCGTTCACCAGCGTCTCGGGCATCACACCATGGTCCAGTGCGGCAGCGTAAATGAAGGGCTTGAAGCTGGAGCCGGGTTGGCGCCAACCTTGTGTCGCGTGGTTGAACTGGTTTTGCCCAAAATCAAAGCCACCCACCAAGGCCCGCACCTCGCCAGTGGCGGGGTTCAGCGCCACCATGGCCCCTTCGGCTTGCGGCCATTGCGTCAGCAACCAACCCTTGCCTTGCTGCATGACCCGTACGATGGAGCCGCGTTTGATGACCAAGCCTTTGACCGCCTTGGGGCTCAAGCCAGCTTGCACCAGGCGCAGGCCAGGCTTGTCGATCTTGATGATTTCACCTGAGACCAACACTGCGGTGACAGCGGTAGGGCTGGCTGCCGTCACGATGGCGGCGCGCAGGTCGTCGTCATCGTCGGTGTTGCTCAAGGCCTGGGCTATGGCGGGGTCGTCGTCAAGCAAGCGTGTGGGCAAGTCTTCGCTGTCTTGTGGGCCGCGCCAGGCCTGGCGTTGTGCGTGCTCAATCAGCGTGCGGCGCAGGGCCTGGTAGGCGGCTTGTTGCTCAGCGGCGACCAGGGTGGTGACGACATCAAAGCCTTGGGTATAGGCCTTCTCGCCGAACTGCGCAAACACCTGTTGGCGGGCCGTCTCTGCAACAAACTCGGCATGCACGTCTACGTTGTTGGATTTGCGCACCGACAGTGGCTCTGCCTTGGCGGCTGCGTACTGCGCCTCGTTGATCACGCCTTGCTTGAACATGCGCGCCAGCACCATGCGCTGGCGTGCCTGCGCGCGCGCCGGGTTGCTCAACGGGTTGACGTGGTGCGGGTTTTGCGGCAAACCGGCCAGCATCGCGCACTCGGCCGGGCTCAAGGCGGCCAAGGTTTTGCCAAAGTAGGTTTGCGCAGCCGCTTCAAAACCATAGGCACGCGAACCCAAATAAATCTCGTTCATATACAGCTCAAGCACCTGGTCTTTGCTCAACTGTGACTCGATGCGCAGCGACAGCAGCGCTTCTTTGAATTTGCGCGACACCGTGCGCTCGCGGGTCAGCAAGAAAGTGCGTGCGACTTGCTGCGTGATGGTGGAGCCGCCCTGCACACGGCGCACCGTTCCGCCAGATGCGATCGACACCATCGCCCGCATCACGCTGATCGGGTCAATGCCGCCGTGCTCGTAGAAGCGCGCATCTTCAACCGCCAGCAGGGTGTCTTTCATCAGTTTGGGGATTTGGTCAATACGCTGGTAGACGCGCCGCTCAGCGCCAAAGCCCCCAATTTGCACACCATCCGAAGTAAACACACGCAGTGGCTGCTTGGGTTGGTAGTCGGTCAGCGTGTCCAAGGCCGGCAGTTGCGGGTACACCACCAGCGTGGCCACACCCAACGCCAGCGCGCCCAATACCAGCAAAGTAGCCAGCGCAGCGGCCACACGCACGGGCCAGGATGCTGCCAACACGCGTTTGAAGAGGGAAGCGATAGGTGTGAGAGGTTGGAAAGACATGCAGCGCAAGGTTGAAAGAGTGCTGCGATTGTCTCTACAAAAAGGACTTCACGCTGGGTTCACAGGCGTTGCGTTGGCGCGTGTGAACGTCCGCATGAGTTGGTGATACAAGCCGACGATGAAATCCAGTGGTGCAAAATTACCGCTTCTCGTTTGAAAGGTTCTTGTGACAACTCTTACCGCCCCCAACCACATTCCCTACCAAGGCATCTGGCCCGCCCTGCTCACCCCGCTTGACGCGAATCTGGACATCAACATCCCCGC
>JANOTO010000462.1:0-2994 GCA_031416395.1 Rhodoferax sp.
GCCGTTTGCAATTACATGGATCGACAGCCGCGACGAGATTTTTCCGCTCGGCTTGCCCCCGCAGGTGCGCTGCGAGCATTCCGATCCGGTTCAGGGTGCCGTTGCCGCGCTCGATGCCGGCGCGCAAGTCCTCATCATGAGTTTCAGCCACGCCGAGGATCTGGATGTAGTTGCCGCCTGCCTGATGCGCCAGCGTTCGCTGGGCGATCTGCCCTTCATCGGCCTGATTGGCAGCCAAACCAAATGGGCGAAGTTTCAACATCAGCTTGAAGCGCGGGGTTTTTCGACGGAAGAATTGAACCACGTTACCTGCCCGATTGGCGTGGCGGGCATCAACTCCAAACTGCCCGAAGTCATTGCTATTGCCGTCGCGGCGCAGCTTTTGCTTGAGCGGTAGGAGGCTCAATCTGATACAAAAAGTGCATACACTCAAGATTCAGAGAGACCGTTTGAACTAAAGATTAATCATGGAAAGCTACCTGCTCGATTGGGCCAATTTGCTGCTGCGCTGGGTACACGTAATCACCGCGATCGCCTGGATTGGCTCGTCGTTTTACTTCGTTTTTCTGGACAGCAGCTTGACGCCGCCCGTGGACGAAGATTTGAAAAAACAAGGCGTGAGCGGCGAGCTGTGGGCGGTGCATGGCGGCGGCTTTTATCACCCGGTCAAGTTTGCTGTGTCGCCACCCAAGCTGCCCAGCCACCTGCACTGGTTTTATTGGGAGAGCTATTCGACGTGGCTCTCGGGCTTTGCGCTGTTCACCGTATCGTATCTGTGGAGCGCCAGCACCTATTTGATCGACAAATCGAAGATGGACTGGGCGCCCGCTACAGCCATCTTTGTCGCGCTCTCGTTTTTGGTGATTTTCTGGATTTTGTACGACATGATTTGCCGCGTCTTCGGACAGCGCAAAAATGGCGATGCCATCGTTGGCGTGATGGTTTTAGGCCTCGTCTGCATCGCGTCATGGCTGGCCTGCCACTGGTTTGCGGGCCGCGCCGCCTTCCTGCTGGTGGGTGCGATGCTGGCCACCGCCATGAGCGCCAGCGTGTTTTTCTGGATCATCCCTGGCCAGAAGAAAGTGATTGAGCAGATCAAGGCCGGGCAGCCAGTCGACCCCATTCACGGCCAGCGCGGCAAACAGCGCAGCGTTCACAACACTTACTTCACGCTGCCCGTGTTGTTTGCCATGCTCAGCGGGCACTACAGCTTCACATACACGCATCCGCAAAACTGGCTGATCCTGATTTTGATGATGTTCGCGGGTGCCGCCATCCGCCAGTTTTTCGTGATGCGCCACGGCTACAAGCTCGGTCGCAACGGCAATCCGCTGTTGTACGCGCTGGTGGGGGTGGCGGTGATCGTCGGCGTGATCGTCTGGCTGAAACCAGAAGCGTCCACGTCAGCTTCAACGAACACCCAACCCGCCCAGGTCGCCAACATTGCCGCGGTTCAACAAGTCATGGCGCAGCGTTGCCTCATGTGTCACGGTGCCCAAGTGCAAATGAAGAATGTGCGGCTTGATTCGGCTGAGAGCCTGAAGCTGCATGCGCAAAACGTTTATCAGCAAGCGGTGGTGACCAAGATCATGCCGATGAACAACTCGACGGGAATCACGGATGCGGAGCGGCTGTTGATCAAGCAGTGGTTTGAGGCGGGTGCGAAGCTGAATTAGGCTGTGAGTGCCAGTTCAGTCACTTATTAACTCCTAGGTTAATAAATTTTCAAAAACCGCCAATTTCGCTAAATAAACAAGTTTCTAGCCCTCTAGCTCTCGGATAAATTCAATAGTATGCTACTACTAATGTAGCATACGTAATAAAACCGTCAATCCCGCGTCACCCGCACCAGCTCTTCGCGCGATGTCACGCCGCTTTGCACCAGGCGCTCGCCGTCGTCGCGCATCAGGCTCATGCCGCTTTGCAGGGCGGCGACTCGGATCTCGGCTTCTGATGTTTTTTGATGGATTTGGGCGCGGATGGCATCGTTGGTGACCAGCAGCTCAAACACGCCGGTGCGGCCTTGGTAGCCGGTGTGGCCGCAGTGGGAGCAGCCGACGGGGTGGAACGACGCGTTCTCGGCATCCACCAATTTGCAATGCACGCACAGCTTGCGCACCAGCCGCTGTGCCAACACGCCGAGCAGGGATGAGCTGAGCAGAAAGGGCTCGATGCCCATGTCGGTCAGGCGTGTGACGGCGCTGGCGGCATCGTTGGTGTGGAGGGTGGCGAGTACAAGGTGGCCGGTGAGCGAGGCTTGGATGGCGATTTGCGCGGTTTCGAAATCGCGAATTTCGCCGATCATGATGACGTCGGGGTCTTGCCGCAAAATTGCGCGCAGGGCTTTGGCGAAGGTCAGGTCGATCTTGGCGTTGACTTGCGTTTGGCCGATGCCCGACAGCTCGTATTCAATCGGGTCTTCCACCGTCATGATGTTGCTGCCTGCCGCGTCTAGGCGACTCAGCGCAGCGTACAGCGTGGTGGTTTTCCCCGAGCCGGTGGGGCCAGTCACCAAGATGATGCCGTGCGGCTGGGCGATGAGCTTTTGCAGTTGCGCCAACACCTCGCCTTGCATGCCCACGGCTTCCAGGTTGAGCTTACTTTCTGATTTGTCCAACAAGCGCAGCACCGCGCGCTCGCCGTGGGCACTAGGCAGGGTGCTGACGCGAACGTCCACCGCTCGGGTGCCGATGCGCAGGCTGATACGGCCATCTTGTGGCATGCGTTTTTCAGAAATGTCCAGCTCGGCCATGATTTTCAGGCGGGAGATCAGGGCAGCGTGCAGCGCGCGATTCGGTTTGACGACTTCACGCAGCGTGCCATCCACCCGAAAGCGCACGCTGGAGTGGCGCTCGTACGGCTCGATGTGGATGTCGCTGGCGCCATCGCGCGCGGCTTGCGTCAACAGCGCGTTGAGCATGCGGATGATGGGGGCGTCGTCGGCCGTTTCCAGCAGGTCTTCGATGGCCGGCAGGTCTTGCATCATGCGCGTCA
>JANOTO010000463.1:0-1501 GCA_031416395.1 Rhodoferax sp.
ATGCAACGCGGTGACTGTGACCACGGTCAAGCCCAGCACAAACATTTGGTCGGGCGTGACGCGAAGGCCACCACCCACACTTCGCGGCAACAACGGCACGGCGATTTGCAGCTCGCTGCCGTAATACTGGGGAATGCCGCCATAAAAGAAGAACAGCAGGTTACGCGCCGCCAATGCTGCACCAAAACTGGCGATCACCACCGTGATGGAACCCTGCAGGCGCAGTCGCTTGAACAACACCCAGTCAAGAGCAAGTGCGATGGCGGATGCGCCGACCATGGCTACCCCCAGGGCAGCCACTAACGGCCAGCCAAATGACAGCGGTGCGAATGGAGAGGAAGTTTCCACGTCGCCTACCGCCGCAAACCACGCCACCGCCGACAGCGCAATGTAAGCACCCCAAGCCAGCAACTCGCCGTGACCAAAGTTGGAGAAGCGCAGGATAGAAAACGTGATCGTCAGCCCAATCGCACCCAGAGAGATGACGGAACCCACGATCAGGCCATCAGCAATCACTTGCAGAATCATGCAAAGACCTCAGCATCAATCTTTGTGTCACCGTTTTTGTGCACATGACGCCCCAAATAAAGCTCAGCGATGCGCGCATCCGCCTTGAGTTCTGCTGCCGTGCCCACCACGCGCTCGCACCCTTCCACCAGCACGGCCACGCGATCAGCAATGGCCAGAGCGGCTTTCACGTTTTGCTCCACCAGCAGAATGGTGACCCCGCCCGCGCGAATTTGTCGCAAGGTGTCAAACACCTCTGTCACCAACCGTGGCGAGAGCCCAGCCGACGGCTCATCCAGCATCAGCACCTTTGGCAGGCGGATCAAAGCGCGGGCGACCGCCAGCATTTGCCGCTGCCCGCCCGACAGCCGACCCGCCAGCAATTTACGCTGCCTTTCCAAGTCAGGAAACAGCGCGTACAGCTCTGCCAGGCGCACTCGGGCGTTGACTTTTTGCAAAGCGGCGGCAAGTTCGAGGTTCTCGGCAATCGTCAAGTTGACAAAGACGTTCTCCGTTTGCGGCACAAACGCCAAGCCACGCCCACACAACTGGTGCGCAGGCACGCGGGTGATGTCGTCAGCACCCAGCAACACCCGCCCCGCAGAAATGGCGACGAGCCCCGCCACCGCCTTCACCAAGGTCGATTTTCCCGCGCCGTTGGGGCCGATGATGGCGACGATTTCGCCGCTGTTCACCGTCAATGACGCGCCTTTCACAATCGGCAAGCCCGGTTCGTAGCCCGCCTCCAGATTTTCGATGGTGAGCACGGGTGTCATACCTGAGCCTCATCGGTGACATCGCCCAGGTACGCTTCAATCACACGCGGGTCGCTCAGCACCTCGCTGGCAGTGCCGCTTGCCAACAGCTTGCCTTGTGCCATCACCATCACAGGGTTGCACAGCGACGCCACCAAGTCCATGTTGTGTTCGATGATGAGGAAGGTGGTGCCCTGCTGGTGCAGCACGCCGATGCGATCAACAATCATGTCCAGGAG
>JANOTO010000464.1:0-2589 GCA_031416395.1 Rhodoferax sp.
ACAAACACCATGCGCGTGTTGGGCTGGATGGCGGCGGCCACGTTGTCGGCCTGCGTCGCATCGACCGTGGTGACGCTGATGCCCAAATCCGCCAGCGTGCCAAACAGGCTGTTGGTGTTGCCAAACACGTAGCGGCTGGCCACCAGATGGTCGCCAGATTTAAGCAACGTTAAAAAAGTCGCGGTGATGGCAGCCATGCCGGTGGCAAAGCTCACCGTACCCACGCCCTGCTCCATCTGCGTGACTTTGGCTTCGAGCGCAGCGGTGGTGGGCGTGCCTTGGCGTGCATAGTTGTAGCCACCCTTGACCGTGCCCTGAAACACACCAATCAAGTCCTCAACCCGCTCATAGCCGTATTGAACCGAGGTGTGAATCGGCTTGTGAATGCCACCGTGCTCCACGCCAAAGTGCTGGTCGGAGTGGACGTTTTTTGTGGTGAATCCAGTGTTCGTCATACGCTTGCGCTTTCGAATTCATTGTCAAAGGCATCTTCAGTTAGCGTGCCCAAGATCAGTCGCAACTGCCGCTGGCAGCGCGCCGCCAGGCCTTGATCATGCGTGACCAGAATGAAGGCAGTGCCCTGGTCACGCGCAAGTTGCAGCATCAACTCGAACACGCCGTCTGCCGTGCTGCGATCCAGGTTACCGGTGGGCTCGTCCGCCAGCACGCATGCGGGCTGCGTCACCAGCGCGCGGGCGATGGCGACGCGCTGCCGCTCACCACCCGACAGCTCGGCCGGGCGATGATGCAAGCGATCTCCCAAGCCCACTTGCTTCAGCATTTGGGTGGCGACGCGCGCGCATTCGGCCGGCGCCATCCGGCGTATCCACAGCGGCATGGCTACGTTGTCCAGCGCGGTGAACTCGGGCAACAGGTGATGGAACTGGTAGACAAATCCCAGGTGCTGATTGCGCAAATTGCCCTGCTCTGCTGCGCTCAAACCCGCCAAGTTTTGCCCTTTGAGTTGCACCTGCCCGCTGCTGGGTGAATCCAAGCCGCCGAGCAAATGCAGCAATGTGCTTTTGCCTGATCCGGATGCGCCGACGATGGCCACCGTCTCGCCCGCACGCACTTGCAGGTCAACACCTTGCAGAACGGTTACATCCAATCGGCCTTCGGTAAAGCGCTTGGTAAGACCGCTTGCGCTGAGTACAACCTCACTCATATCTCAAGGCCTCCGCTGGGTTAACACGAGATGCATGCCAGCTCGGATAAATCGTCGCCACAAACGCCAAGATCAGCGAGATCACCGCAATCGGCACGATGTCGCCCTGCTGCGGGTCACTGGGCATGCGGCTGATGAGGTAAATGTCTTTTGGCAGAAAGCTGGCGCTCAACAACTTCTCCAAAAAAGGCACGATCACATCAATATTGAACGCCACACCCAGGCCCAGCGCCAGGCCAGCCAACGTGCCAATCATGCCGACCATCGCGCCTTGCACCATGAAGATGCCCATCACGCTGCTGGGGCTGGCCCCGAGCGTACGCAGGATAGCGATGTCGGCGCGCTTGTCGGTCACCGTCATCACCAGGGTACTCACCAAGTTAAACGCTGCCACTGCCACGATCAGCGTCAGGATGATGAACATCATGCGTTTCTCCAACTGCACGGCAGCAAACCAGGTGCGGTTTTGGCGCGTCCAGTCGCGGATCAGAAAGCGGCCTGTGAGCGTCTGCCCCAACTCCGTGGCAACCTCGCGCGCCTTCTGCAAATCGCGCAATTTGAGGCGAACACCGGTTGGCCCTTCGAGGCGGAAAATTTTCGCCGCATCGTCCATGTGCAGCATCGCCAGGCCCGAGTCATATTCATAATGACCCGAATCAAACAACCCCACGATGGTCATCTGCTTCAGGCGCGGCACCACGCCTGCGGGCGACACCTGGCCGCTGGGTGCAATCAACGTCACCGGGTCACCCACGCCCAGGCCCATGCTGCGCGCCAGCTCCGCGCCGAGCACAATGCCAAACTCGCCCGGGATCAGCTTGGCCAGCGTGCTGTCTTTCAATGCCGCCGCGAGATCCGTCACCTCTCCCTCGCGCGCTGGGTCGATGCCGCGAATGATCGCGCCTTTGATGTCTTCGCCCCGCCCCAACAAGCCCTGCGCGCCAATGAAAGGCGCGGCTCCCACGACTTGCGGATTCGCCCTCACCTCGGCCAGCGTGCGGGCCAGATCAGGCAACGCCGCACCGTCGGGTGCAAAAATCTCAATGTGCGAGATCACGCTGAGCATGCGGGCGGTGACCTCTTTTTGAAACCCGTTCATCACGCTCAACACAATAATCAGCGCCGCCACACCGAGCGCAATGCCCAGCATTGACACGCCCGAGATGAATGAAATAAAGCCGTTGCGCCGTGTGCCCCGGCTGGCACGCGTGTAGCGCCAGCCGAGTTTGAGTTCGTAGGGGAGTTGCATGGGGGAGATTGTGGCATCTGCGCTGCTGGCAGCAGGCATCCCACTATTTACCTATCATCCAATCAACCACTTCAAAATACTGCGAAAGTAGATTCATGTCCCTCACCCACTACCGCACGCTGGGCCGCTCCGGCCTGGCCGTCAGCCCGTTGGCGCTTGGGACGATGACTTTTGG
>JANOTO010000465.1:0-3406 GCA_031416395.1 Rhodoferax sp.
TTGAAGGCGATGTCGCCAGCAAAATCCGCCAACACTTGCCGACGGGCCGCGTCGGTCACTTTCAGATTGCCGGTGTGCCCGAGCGCCACGAGCCTGACATTGGCGAGGTCAACTACCCGTATTTGTTTGGCGTGATTGACGAGGTGTCAAAGGCCTGTGGGTGGGACGGTTGGATTGGCTGCGAATACCGGCCCAAGCACGGCGCGCAAGCTGGGGGTACATCCACTGGCTTGGGTTGGTTGAAGCCCTGGTTGTAATTATTTTGACTCGACAATCCAGCGATCCACCTTCGCCTCAAGCACCGCCAGTGGTAAGGCACCCTCACCCAGGACAATGGCGTGAAACGCAGGCAGGCTGAACTTGGTGCCTAGCGCCATTGCGGCGCGTTCGCGCAGTTCCATGATTTTCATCGCGCCCACTTTGTAGGCCAGCGCCTGCGCGGGCCAGGCCATGTAGCGCTCAATCGCGCTCTTGGCACCTTCCTCGGTCTCGCCCAAAGTCTCTCGCAGGTACCCAATCGCTTGCTCACGAGTCCAGCCTTGCGCGTGCAAGCCCGTGTCTACGACCAAGCGCGCGGCGCGCAGCAACTCGAAGTTGAGGTGACCAAAGTACTGGTCGGGCTCGTCGTACAAACCCATCTCCTTGCCCAGCGTTTCTGCGTAGAGTGCCCAGCCTTCCGCATACGCGTTGTTGCCACCAAATTTGCGGAACTCGGGCAGCTTTTGCTCCAGTTGCAGGGCAATCTGAAAGTGATGGCCTGGGCTGCCTTCATGCAAGAGCAGGGTCGTCATTTTGACCTTGGGGTACTGCGCGGGGTCGTTCACCACAGACCAGAAGATGCCGGGGCGGGAGCCATCATCACTCGGTGGGCTGTAGTGGTCAGAAGCCGTGGCCCGCGTTAACTCAGGTTCAGCGTGTACCTCCAGTGCGGCCTTGGGTATCAGGGAGAACAGGCTGGGCAGTTTCGTCTTCAAGGTCTCATTGAGCTTGCGGTAGATATCGTTGATTTCCTGCTCGCTTTTGAACGGGCGGTATTTGTCCTGTGCAGCAACCCATTTGGGCAGACCCGCCGCTGGCCCGGAGTAGCCCATCTTGGGGCCAAGCTCGGCGAACTGCTGTTGAATCCGCACAACTTCCTTCTGGCCGATGGCATGAATTTGATCGGGCTTCAACGAGGTCGTGGTGGACGCAGCAACACTCGCCGCATACCAATCAGCCCCCTTAGGCAGTGCACCCCAACCTGCGCTGCTGCGCGCGGCGGGCAGGTAGTCTTTCTCCAAAAAGCTAGCCAATCGAGCCAACGCAGGGTTGAGCCGTTTGTCGATCTCGTTGCGGTAACTGGCAGTCAGCACCGCTTGATCGGCCGCAGAAAATCCAAAGGGGAAATTCTTAACAGGTGTGTAAAAGACGTTCGCCTCGGGCGTGCTGCTGACCAATTTTTGATACTGAGGCAGCGTCGATACCACTAAGGCCCGTGGCAGCACCACACCGGTTTTGATGCCTTCACGCATGTTGACAATGGCCTGGTCTATCCAAGTGGAGAGCTGGTTGAGGCGGCTCAGGTAAGCGCGGTATTGCTTGGGCGTGTTGAGAGGCTGCGAGCCTTTGCCACCGGCAAAGTTGGCAAGAACGACTGGCAAGCTACCCATCTGGTCGACGGGTAAAAGGTGGTCAGGAAAAGGCGCGAACGAAAACGCGGTGGCCAGCTCGAAATCCAAAACCTCGTAGCTGGTGCGCTCCGTGCGCGAAAGCTGGGCGGGGTTGATAGCCTGCAGGCGCTTGGCAAAACTGCGGTAGCGGGCGAGCTGCTGCGCGCGCTGCTTGGGTGCGATTTCCATCCCGAGTTGGTCGTCAAACCGATTGTCGCCCGAGAAGGTTGCGCCAATCGGGTTGAACCGGACGTTGGCCTGGTAGTAGTCGCTCAGCAGTTGGTGTAACTGCGGGCTTTGCCTGCTTTGCGCCGCACTGGTCGTTGAGCTGGACGCATTGGCAGTTCGCGCGGGCGCTTGCGCGGATGCATTGGGTGAGCCAAACATCAAACACAGAATGCTGATCGAAGCGATGGCATGGCGCTTTAATGTGTGGACTGATTTTTTCATGGGGACTGGGATTTTAATTTCTCTAAATAGTTCACCACGCCCTGCCCGGCCTGACGACCACTCGCAAGGCTGGCAGTGAGCAGATACCCACCCGTTGGCGCCTCCCAATCCAGCATTTCACCCGCACAGAAAACACCCGGTAATTTTGTCAGCATGAGTTGCGCATCCAACTCCGCAAACATCACGCCGCCTGCGCTGCTGATGGCTTCGTCGATGGGGCGCGTTGCGCTCAGCGTGACGGGCAGCGCTTTGATCGCGGCCGCCAGCTTGTGGGGCTGGTTGAAATCCTCTTTGCCCAGACGTTCATGCAACACCGTGCTTTTGATGCCTTCGAGCCCCAGGCGGCTTTTCAGATGGCTTGACAGCGAACGTGACCCGCGCGGGTGATTGACCTCCGCCAGCACCTTCTCAGCACTTCGATCCGGCAGAAGATCGAGCTGAAAAGTCGCGCTGCCGTGCGTGGCAATCTCATCGCGCAGCAGGCTGGAGGCGGCGTAGATCAAGCTGCCCTCAACACCGGTTGCCGTGGCGACAAACTCGCCTTTGCGCGCAAATGTGTGGCCTTGCGAATCTGTGAAACTGATCGCTACCGATTTGAACGGCTGCCCAGCAAAGCGACTGCTGAAATGCTCGCTCCAGCCGCCCATCACTTCAAAGCCGCAGTTGGACGGGCGCAGCGGCGCGATGCCAATGCCTTGCTGGCTCAGCGGCGCAACCCAGGCACCATCGGAGCCCAGGCGCGACCAACTGCCACCACCCATTGCCAGCACCACCGCATCTGCCTGAACTTGAACCTGGCCCGCTGGCGAGTCGAACTTTAGAAGATTCTCGGTACCCGCGCCGACCCAGCCCGTCCAGCGGTGCCTTGCGTGAAACTGCACGCGCGGGCGCAGGCGGCGCAACCAGGCACGCAGCAGCGGTGCGGCCTTCATGTCGGTGGGGAATACGCGGGCGGAGGTGCCCACGAAGGTGTCAATGCCCAGCCCCTTGGCCCAGTCGCGAATCTGCGTGGCGCCAAACTGGTTTAGCCAGGGCTCAACCTCAGCGCGACTATCTCCATACCGAGACGCAAAAATGTCTGCCGGCTCCGAATGCGTCAAATTAAGCCCGCCTTTGCCCGCCAGCAGAAACTTGCGCCCCACCGAGGGCATGGCATCGTAGATCGCCACCGAATGGCCGACGTTGGCCAACACCTCGGCGGCCATGAGGCCTGCCGGGCCAGCGCCCACGATCACGACGTTGGCCTTCACCACAGTTGTTGTTGCATCTTGATTCAAAACTCCGCACTCGCTGAAAATTTAGATTGA
>JANOTO010000466.1:0-5157 GCA_031416395.1 Rhodoferax sp.
GCATCGCTGATTGCATCGGTCGACCAGGCCATTGACTTTGCCAATGCCAGCATCGCCAATGCCAACCAGGGCGGCCTGTTTGACATGGCGGGTGACGATGACCATGGCTCGAGTACGCGCGAGCCCGACCTGCTGCCTGCCTTGCCCTGGGGCGTGAAAGAGCGCTTGACCTTCGAGAAAACGGCCGTGGGCTTCTACCTCTCGGGCCACCTGTTTGACGAAGTTGCCAGCGAGGTGCGCCGCTTTGCCAAACGCCGGATCGAAGAGCTGATCGACACCCGCGAGCCGCAGTTGCTTGCAGGTATCGTGAACGACTTCAGGGTCATCAACGGCCAGCGCGGCAAGCTGGGCCTGTTCAAGCTGGACGACAAATCCGGCGAGATCGACGCGCGCGTGGACGAAGCGTTGATGAACGCGAACAAGGCGCTGTTTAAAGAGGACGAGTTGGTGATCGTCATGGGTAAACTCCAGCCCGATCGTTTTTCGGGCGGCGTACAGTTGACTGTGACGCAAGTGTGGAGCCTGGAGCAGGCGCGTTGCCGGTTTGGAAAATATTTTGATGTCACCGTGAATCTGAAAGCTGGCGCCAACCAACCGGCAGTGGACAAGGTGCTCAAAGAATTCCCAGCTCGGCGACAAATGACCGATCAAGGCGAAGTGCTGCAAGGCCTCGCAGTGCGATTCACATTACTTTTCGACGACTTTGTCGCCCCCAAAAAAGTCCAGATCGACGACAAGGCCTTCTTCCCCAGTGATGCGGCGCTGGCGAGTTGGCGCGCGCAGGCGGAAAGCGGGTTGGCGGATATTGTTTATGAGAGTGCGTGAGTGGCTGCGCTGTGGGGTTTCCAGTTACCAATTGATGTGTACTATTCAAATATAATAGCAAACTATTGAATAAATCCGAGAGCTATAATGCCAAAAAGTTCGTATTTTCGACTTTTTATTGAATTTTGGCCATTTATTAACCCATGAGTTAATTTCGCCAAAAAATCACTTGTCACTCCCTTATCAACTGCTCCCCGCATGAATGACCTTGACTCTATTGTTGACAACGCCAGCCACGCCTTCGGTGTTGCCCTAACACCTGCTGACCTCGAAAACGCCAAGGCGATTTTCTTGGGCAAATCAGGCCGCATCACCGAGCTGATGAAAGGCATGGCTGCCCTGGGTGTGGACGAGAAGAAGTCGCGCGGTGCTGCCATCAATCTGGCCAAGCAAGCGATTGAAGCGGCCTTGACCGCGCGCCGCCACGGCTTGGCCAATGCTGAATTGCAAGCTCAACTTAAAGCCGAAGCGCTGGATGTCACCTTGCCCGGCCGCCAACGCGGGCAGGGCGGTTTGCACCCCATTGCACTGGCGTGGGAGCGGGTGGAGAGCATCTTCAGCAGCATGGGGTTTGACGTGGCCGATGGCCCAGAGATCGAGAACGACTGGTTCAACTTCACCGCGCTGAACAACCCGCCCAATCACCCCGCGCGCTCGATGCAAGACACGTTTTATGTGGACTTGAACGACGAGCAGGGCCAGCCGTATTGCCTGCGCACGCACACCAGCCCGATGCAGATTCGCTATGCGGTGGCCCACGTAAAGAGGCACGTCGCGGCATCTGTCACGGGCACCATGTCTGAAATTCGCGTGATCGCGCCAGGCCGCACCTACCGGGTGGACAGCGATGCCACGCACTCGCCCATGTTTCACCAGTTCGAGGGGCTGTGGATTGGCGAGAACGTCAATTTCAAAGACTTGAAGGTCACCTTCCTCAATTTCTGCAAAGCGTTTTTTGAGACGGACGACTTGACGCTGCGCTTTCGGCCCAGCTACTTTCCGTTCACCGAGCCCAGCGCCGAGATCGACATTGCCTTCAGCTCAGGGCCGCTCGCTGGCCGCTGGCTGGAGGTGGCAGGCTCGGGCCAGGTGCACCCGACGGTGGTGCGCAACATGGGCTTAGACCCCGAAAAATACATCGGCTTCGCCTTCGGCAGCGGCATTGACCGCCTGGCCATGCTGCGCTACGGCGTGAACGATTTGCGGCTGTTCTTTGAGAACGATGTTCGCTTTTTGTCGCAGTTTAAATAATTCAGGAGATCCTCAAAATGCAATTTCCTGAAAGCTGGTTAAGAGAGTTTTGCAACCCGGCCTTGTCATCACAAGCGCTGGCCGATGCGCTGACGATGGCGGGGCTGGAGGTAGAAGACGCTGTGCCTGCCGCGCCACCTTTCACGGGCGTGGTGGTGGGCGAGATCAAGGCGTGTGAGCAGCACCCGAATGCAGATCGACTGCGCGTTTGCCAGGTGGACGCTGGCACGGGCAGTTTGCTGAACATCGTCTGCGGTGCGCCCAACGCGCGCATGGGTATTCGCGTGCCTGTGGCGACTGTGGGAGCGTTGCTGCCGCCTGGTGCGGATGGCAAACCGTTCGCGATCAAGTTGGGCCAATTGCGTGGCGTGGAGAGCCAGGGCATGCTGTGCTCGGCCAGCGAGCTGAAGATCAGTGAAGAATCCAGCGGCTTGTATGAGTTGGCGGCTGACGCGCCGATTGGCACCAATATTCGCGACCATCTGAAGCTGGACGACACGCTGTTCACGCTCAAACTCACGCCGAATTTGGGCCACTGCCTGAGCGTGTTTGGCGTGGCGCGCGAGGTCGCTGCGATCACCGGTGCGCCGCTGAAAATTGTCAATTTCCCTCCGGTCTCCGCGAGTCACACCGATAGGCTGGCTGTCAACGTTTCTGCGCCTGATTTGTGCGGACGTTTTTCGGGTCGTATTGTTAAGGGCGTGAACCCCCAAGCCAAAACGCCGCAGTGGATGGTGGATCGGCTGGCGCGGTGCGGCCAGCGCAGCGTGACGGCGCTGGTCGATATCTCCAACTACGTGATGTTTGAGTACGGTCGCCCGTCGCATATTTTTGACCTGGACAAGATTCACGGTGGCTTGAATGTGCGTTGGGGCAAATCTGGAGAGTCACTCAAGCTGCTCAACGGCAACACCATCACGGTCGATGACAAAGTCGGCGTGATTGCAGACGGCCAAGTCGTTGAGTCGCTGGCAGGCATCATGGGCGGCGACAGCACTTCGGTGACGGACGACACGCAAAACATCTACATCGAAGCCGCGTTCTGGTGGCCCGAGGCTGTGGCGGGGCGCTCGCGCCGCTTTAACTTCAGCACCGATGCGGGGCACCGTTTTGAGCGCGGGGTTGATCCGAGCCAAACGGTGGAGCACATCGAACACATCACCCGGCTGGTGCTGGACATCTGCGGCGGCCAGGCCGGGCCGATGGACGACCAGCAAGTAAATATGCCCAAGCGCCAGCCGGTGCAACTGCGCGTGGCGCGGGCCAGCCGCGTCATCGGCATGCCGGTGACGGCTGCGCAGTGCCTGGATGCGTTTAAGAGCTTGGGGTTGCCTGCGGTGGAGTCGGATGGCGTGATCACCGTAACGCCACCCGCGTATCGATTCGACATCAACATCGAAGAAGACCTGATTGAGGAGGTCGTTCGACTGATCGGCTTCAACAATCTGCCGACCACGGCTCCCATCGCGCCGGTGGAGCCCAAAGCGCGCAGGGAGTCTCTTCAAAGTCGCTTTGCCGTGCGCAGGTCGCTGGCAGCGTTGGGTTACACGGAGACCATCAACTTCAGCTTTGTCGAAGAGCGCTGGGAGCGCGACTTGGCGGGCAACTCCAACCCGATCAAGCTGCTCAACCCGATTGCAAGTCAATTGAACGTGATGCGTTCGTCGCTGCTGGGGTCGCTCTTGCAAGTCTTGAAGTTCAATCTGGATCGCAAGGCGGATCGTGTTCGCGTATTTGAGCTGGGCCGTGTGTTCATGCGCGATGCGTCGGTGAAAAGCTCGGACACCACGGTGGATGGCATTCACCAGCCGATGCGCGTCGCGGGCTTGGCTGCTGGCAGTGCCAGCGCCTTGCAGTGGAGCGGAAAAGAGCAACTCGTTGATTTTTACGATGTCAAGGGCGATGTCGAAGCCCTGCTGGCTCCGCAACAACCTGTGTTTGAGCCGTCTGATCACCCCGCCATGCACCCCGGTCGCTGTGCCAAAGTGCTGTTGAACGGTGTGGCGATTGGCTTTGTGGGCGAGCTGCATCCGCAGTGGCGGCAGGCTTTTGAGTTGCCCGCTGCGCCGATGTTGTTTGAACTGAAGCTTGATGCGGTCTTGCAGCGCGAGTTGCCCACCTTCACGCCGGTGTCTAAATTCCAGGCCGTGCAGCGTGATATCGCGGTGCTGGTGGCAGACAAAGTCACCCACG
The DNA here is from genome assembly GCA_031416395.1 of Rhodoferax sp. Taxonomy (GTDB): domain Bacteria; phylum Pseudomonadota; class Gammaproteobacteria; order Burkholderiales; family Burkholderiaceae_C; genus JANYCG01. The sequence goes on from JANOTO010000466.1 coordinate 4,270, forward strand.
CAGCGATGATGAAATCCATCTGGGCGGCACCCACGAAAGACCTGCTGCGCGACGCGAAACTGTTCGACGTGTACCGGCCTAAATCGTCTGCGCAGGCACCAATCCAAAGCGCCGATGCGGAAATCTCCGCGCGAAGCCTCGCGGTGCGTTTAACATTGAGCGGCGCAGATGCGACCTTGACTGACGCTCAAATTGAAAGTGCGGTGCAGAGTGTGATTGCCCAGTTGGCGCAAGATTTGGGTGCACGCCAACGCGTTTAGTACGTCGAACGACAATCAAGAAACGAGGGGAAGATGGAATTTGCCGTAGAAAGCCTTGAAACGCCAGCGCTGACCAAAGCGCAACTGGCCGAGCTATTGTTCGAGCAAATCGGCCTGAACAAGCGTGAGTCTAAAGACATGATTGACGCTTTTTTTGACCTGATTTCCGCCAGCTTGGTTGAGGGCTCAGATGTCAAGATTTCGGGCTTTGGCAACTTTCAGATTCGCACCAAGGCCCCACGCCCTGGTCGCAACCCGCGCACGGGCGAGGCGATTCCCATTCGCGCTCGCCGCGTTGTTACGTTTCATGCCAGCCACAAGCTCAAAGAGCAGATTCAAGCTGAGGGCAAGATCTCCGCGTAAACCCTTTGGTGGTTTGAGCAACACAGAGCGTGGCACTTTGTCACAGAACGGTTACATCTTTGTGACGAGCGAGTAAGTTCTTTACACGCACGGTCAACTTAGAGTAACCTCGAAGCTTTCACGCCTATCATCTTGATTTCAATGGAGAAAGCTCTTCCTTCGATTCCAGCCAAGCGCTATTTCACCATCGGTGAGGTAGGGGATTTGTGCGGGGTCAAGCCGCATGTGCTTCGCTATTGGGAGCAGGAGTTTACGCAGTTACGCC
>JANOTO010000467.1:0-4975 GCA_031416395.1 Rhodoferax sp.
GGCCACCAGTTGCGTTACCTGCGTCGCTGAAATGCCCAAACTCATCGCCACGCACAACAAGTACAAAGCCCAGGGTTTTGACACCATTGCGGTTGCCATGAGTTATGACCCGCCCAGCTACGTTGTCAATTTTGCGCAGACACGCCAATTACCATTTGGCGTGGCGATCGACAACACGGGTGCCGTCGCCAAAGCATGGGGTGACGTCAAACTCACGCCGACGACTTACCTGGTTAACAAGCGCGGTGAAATCGTCAAGCGCTTTGTCGGTGAACCAGATTTTGCCGAATTGCACCGACTGATTGAAGGGCTCCTGACGCAGGTCTAACATCGAAGCGCGATCTGCGCCAGAAACGATGGGATGCAAAAAGGCCGCATTCACTGAGAAAACGGCCTTTTTTATGTGATGACTGCGACCCACCTTCGGCCGCGCCGGTTGTCGCTTGTTTTACTCTTTGCGGAACGCGTCGTGGCAGCTCTTACACGTGCCGCCCGTTGCACCCACTGCCACTTTGATGGCATCCAGATTGCCGGTCCGCGCTGCGGCGGCGAGCTTCACCATCTCGGCTTGCATCTTGTCGCCTGATTCTTTGAATTTGGCGTTGTCAGTCCAGATCTCAGGCTTGGCGCGTGTCGTGGCACCCTTGTCGGTCCCTTCTCCAAATCCTGCCCAAGGCAATTTGGACATTGATTCGGCAATCGTCGCGTTGTCTGCCGCCACCTTGGCATCAAAAGGTATGCGCCCGTTGGCCATACCCGCCACACGACCGAAATGGGTTCCCATCACGGACAACGCTGACTGGCGGTATTTGATGGCATCTTCAGGCTTGGCAAACTGGGCCGAAGCGGGCAGTGACAGGCAAAGGGTGGCTGCGCAGAGGGTCAGTGATGCAAGTGATTTCATAGGGTTCCTGAGTGTGGTTGAAGGTGGCCTGGCTAAGGATCGGACGTTTAAAAGCCATGCAATAGAGTTTAATATCCGCACAGAAGTTCTGGTAATTTTAGGTGGCTCGGGTAACTACCTAGAGATGCGCTCGCAGTGCTGGTTTGGTGGTGAGTGGGGTGGAACAAAGTCGAGACGGCCTGCTCTGATCATGGCCACACAAGTTTGGAGGAAATCAATGCATCACACCACCAGGGTCTGGGATTTGCCTACCCGCATTTTTCACTGGGGGCTGGTCATTTTCGTGATCGGGCTGGTTGCCACAGGGTTGATTGGCGGCAACGCCATGCTCTGGCATATGCGATTCGGTTTTGCCGTGCTGAGCTTGCTGCTGTTTCGGGTGGTCTGGGGATTGATTGGCGGACGCTGGTCCCGATTCGTGTCGTTCATCTATGCGCCAAGCACGGTTTTGGCATATCTCAAAGGCGCCGGAAAACCTGAACACTCGGTGGGCCACAACCCGTTAGGTGCGGGCTCGGTTTTCGCCATGCTACTGTTTTTGCTGGCCCAGGTCGGCTCGGGACTGGTCAGTGATGACGACATCGCGACCTCGGGGCCATTGTCAAAATTTGTGTCAAATGCCGTTGTGAGTGCGGCAACGTCGTATCATAAAAACGTGGGTAAATATGTACTTCTCGCGTTGGTCGTGCTGCACATTGGAGCCATCGTCTTTTACTTGCTGCGGAAAAGGGAAAACTTGGTTGCACCCATGATTCATGGCGACAAGGCCCTTGAGCATAAGCTGCCCGCTTCGAAAGATGATGCTAGTAGCCGTACGCTTGCTGCTGCGATTTTTGCAGCTTGCGCAGGCCTGGTCGCGACGGGTGTCAAGCTGGCGGGATGAGCCAACCGACAACGGCATGACTCGCCGCACTGGCGCGGGGCCGCTTTACGCAGCGCAAGGCCCGCAAATTGATATCAGCGTCGCTGCAGACCCGAACGACATGCCGACTGTGCGCAGTCTCTTTCGCGAGTATGCGGATGCCTTGGGCATGGACTTGTGCTTTCAGAATTTTGAGGCGGAACTTGCGGAATTGCCCGGCGATTACGGTGCCCCCAGGGGTGCCTTGCTGATCGCGAAGGTGAATGGCGAGCTTGCAGGCTTCTGCGCCTTAAGGCCGTTGGATGCTGCCGACTATCCAGATGCCTCAGAAATGAAGCGGCTGTTCACACGCCCAGGTTTTCGAGGTTTGGGTCTGAGTCGTCAATTGGTAGAGGCTGTCTTGGATTTTGCACGCCAGACAGGCTACGCCTGCGTGTTACTCGATACGTTAAGCGACAGGGAAGCCGCCCGCGCGCTTTACGAAGATTTAGGTTTTGAAGAAATACCGCCCTATTATCACAACCCCATTGCGGGCGCTCACTACCTGAAGGTGCGACTCTGACAGAGCGCCAGAGCTGCATGCCGACAGCTAATTTGCCTTTAGGCCTTAGCCTGGCCCAGAAGCGTGCCCGCGTCGCTGACCTCGAATTTGCCGGGCCCTTCAACGTTCAACGATGCCACCTTGCCGTCTTTAATCAACATGGAGTAACGGTTGCTGCGCAGGCCCATGCCGCGCGAAGTCAAGTCAAGCGTCAAACCAGTGGCCTGAGCGAAAGCGGCACTGCCGTCGGCCATCATGCGCACTTTGCCGTCAGATTTTTGATCGCGCGCCCAGGCACCCATGACAAACGCGTCATTCACGCTTACGCACCAAATTTCGTCCACGCCAGCCGCCTTGAAGTCATTGAAATGTTCAACGTAACCAGGCACATGCTTGGCCGAGCAAGTTGGTGTAAAGGCACCGGGAAGCGCAAATAGGGCAATGGTCTTGCCAGCAGTCGCCTTCACAACATCAACCGCATTGGGGCCAATGCTGCAACCATTGCCTTCAACTTCCGAGAACTCCATCAGCGTGGCTGCGGGAAGGGTGTCACCAACTTTAATCATCGAATACTCCTAATGTGTACATAGCAACAGAGCGGCGCGGGTTTTTGAGACTCATGCCAAAAGGTCGCGAAAGAAATGAAAACGGCCCACATTGTGAGCCGATTTTCAGAATTATGCTGGTGACGTGGTTGAGAGCGTTGTGCCAGTCAATATGCTTGGGGGTTAGACCGCAGCGGCTTTTTGAACCAGCTTGGTCGCAACCCAGTTTTTAGTTTTGGAGATCGGACGGCTTTCAACGATTTCGATCATGTCGCCCATCTTGTACTCGCCCTTTTCGTCATGGGCGTGGTACTTGCTGGATTTGCCAACGATTTTGCCGTACAGCTCGTGCTTGACGCGGCGTTCGATCAACACAGTCACGGTCTTGGCACGCTTGTCGCTGACCACCTTGCCAACCAAGGTGCGTTTGAGGGATTTTTTAGCTTCCGTCATAGGGGCTCCTTATTTAGTTGCAACGACAGGCGTTGCTTTTTGCTTTTCGACAAGAATCGTCTTGGCGCGAGCAATGTCACGACGTGCAGAACGCAGCGTGGCGGTGTTGCCGAGTTGTTGAGTGGCTTTTTGCATACGCAGACCAAAGTGGGCTTTTTGCAGCGCTTTGACTTCGGTTTGCAGACCAGCTACGTCTTTTTGGCGCAGTTCAGTAGTTTTCATATCATTTGCTCCTGAATTATTGGCCAATCATGCGGGCCACAAAAGTGGTGCGCAGCGGCAGTTTGGCAGCGGCCAAACGAAACGCTTCACGCGCCAGCTCTTCTGTCACACCAACAATCTCAAATACGATCTTGCCGGGCTGAATTTCAGCAACGTAGTACTCAGGGTTACCTTTGCCGTTACCCATGCGCACCTCTGCGGGTTTTTGGGAGATCGGCTTGTCCGGAAACACGCGAATCCAGATACGACCACCCCGTTTGACGTGGCGTGAAATCGCACGGCGAGCCGCTTCGATTTGACGCGCGGTCAAGCGGCCACGGTCTGTACATTTCAAGCCGAAATCACCAAACGCGACCGAGCTGCCCCGAGTTGCGATGCCGGTGTTACGGCCTTTTTGCTCTTTGCGATATTTTCGACGAGCGGGTTGCAACATAAATTATTCTCCTTTGCCGTCAGCAGCCGTCGTGGCTCCTGGCGCGGCGACTTTGCGGACGCGCTTAACGGCTGGTTTGGTTGCATCGGTGCCTGTTGGGGCACCGCCGATGGCTTCAGCGGGCTTATCGCTGCCGTCAGCCGGGGCAACATTGCCTCCGACTTGGCGGCGCACTGCAGTGCGGGCTGGCGGACGATCACCTGCCGGGCGCGCGCCTGGGCGGTCACCACGGTCATCGCGGCGTGGGCCACGTGGACGGCGATCTTCTTCAGCGCGGGGCTCGACGGCGGCTGGCAGGTCGTTGCGACCCAGCGTGTCGCCCTTGTAGACCCACACTTTGACGCCAATCACCCCATAGGTGGTCTTTGCTTCTGAGGTGCCGTAATCAATGTCAGCACGCAGGGTGTGAAGTGGAACGCGACCTTCGCGGTACCACTCACAACGGGCGATCTCAATGCCGTTCAGACGACCCGACGACATGATCTTGATGCCCAGGGCACCCAGACGCATGGCGTTTTGCATGGCGCGCTTCATAGCGCGACGGAACATGATGCGTTTTTCGAGCTGCTGGGTGATCGAGTCGGCAATCAGTTTTGCATCGATTTCTGGCTTGCGCACTTCTTCGATGTTGACTGCAACCGGCACGCCGAGCTGTTTGCCCAGGTCACGCTTCAAGTTTTCGATGTCTTCGCCTTTTTTGCCAATGACAACGCCCGGACGTGCCGAGAAAATCGTGATGCGGGCGTTCTTGGCAGGACGCTCGATCAGAATGCGCGAAACAGAGGCGTTTTTCAGCTTCTTTTTCAGGTATTCACGAACCTTGATGTCTTCGGCCAGCATGCCGGCGAAGTCTTTGTCATTGGCATACCAGCGAGAGGACCAGTTGCGGCTGATCGACAGGCGAAAGCCGGTTGGATGGATTTTTTGTCCCATATCTTTCTGGCCTCTTTCAGTTACCAACCGTCACGTACACATGGCACGTGGGTTTTCTGATCTGGTTACCACGGCCTTTTGC
>JANOTO010000468.1:0-5364 GCA_031416395.1 Rhodoferax sp.
AGCCGCTCCATCACCGCGCGCATGTCTGGCCCGTGGCTCGCGTGGGCGACGTAGGTGTCCAGGTCGGCCACGGCTTCGCGCGCGTGGCTCAATTCGCTGTGCACCATGCCACGGTCGCGATACTCGCTCCAGGCTTGGGGCAGCAACACGATCAGGCGGTCTTGCACAGCCAAGAGGCGCGGCCAGTCTTGCTGGACTTTGTAGATTTCTTTGAGGTTGCGCAGCATGCGGGCGATGATGTCGCGCGCGGGCGATGCCTGCAGGTACAGGCCCAGCGGCGTGTCTGAGTCGTCGTCCAAGCCGCTGCTCCGGCGGAAGGGCTCCAGGCGCTCCGCCAACTGCTCGCGCGAGAGCGATTTGCCATCCATCGGATCCATCACCACCTGGCCTCGGGGCAGGCTGATTTTCATCATGAAGTGGCCCGGAAAGCCCACGCCCTGCGCGCCCAAGCCCAAGCCCTGTGCCAGCTCCAGCCACAACACCGCCAGCGTGATGGGGATGCCCCGGCGCGTGCGCAGCATCACGTTGATGAAGCTGTTCTCGGGGTCGTAGTAGTTGTTGACGTTGCCACCAAAGCCGAGCGTGGCGAAGAAAAACTGATTCAAGAGGCGCAGCCGGTGCATGGGTGCGGCATCGGGCGGAATGCGCCGCTTGAGCCGTGCCAGCATTTGATCGACTTCGCCCAGCACCTGCTGCACATCCAGCTCGGGGTACTCGTCCTGTGCCAGGCTGACCGCCGCCTCAAACAGCGGAAACCCGTCGTCGCTTTGCACCAGCGAGGCAAAGTAGGCAAGCGGCGTGGGTGCGGCCAGCGACAGGTTCATGCCAATATTGTGCCTAATTTTTTCTAGGACGACTCAACGCTTGAAGAACTGGCGTAGCTTCAGGCCCGAGGCCCAAATCGCGCCAAAGTAAATCACGGCTGATCCCGTCAAAATCATCGCCATCAGCCCCACCCGCTTCCAGTGTTCACCCGGCATGCGGCTCCAGGGAAAAGCGCTGTTGGCCCACATCAAAAACACGGCCAGCAAAGCGCTCGCGGCAACCACTTGCAGCGTGAACATACCCCAACCGGGCACAGGTTTGTAGCTGCCGCGCCGCATCAAGCCCACCAGCAGCCACAGCGCATTGATCAGCGCGCCAATGCCAATCGACAGCGTGAGTGCCGCATGCGCGTACAGCGGCACCAGCACCAGGTTCAGCAGTTGGGTGATGATCAGCACGGCGATGGCAATGCGTGCTGGCGTTTTCATGTCGTGGTTGGCATAAAAGCCAGGGGCCAGAATCTTGATGGCGACCACACCCACCAGGCCCACGCCCCAGCCCATCAGCGCCCAAGTGGTTTGCTGCACATCGTTCGCGGTGTAGGCACCATATTGAAAGATAACCGCCACCAACGGCAAGGAGAACGTCAGCAGCGCAACCGAACACGGCACCGCCAGCAGCACGACCAGGCGCAGGCCCCAATCCAGCATGGCCGAGTACTGCTCGGGCTTGGCAGCGGCGCGGGCACTGGCGAGCTGCGGCATCAGCACGATACCCAGCGCCACACCCAGCATGGCGGTGGGGAACTCCATCAGGCGATCAGCATTGCTCAGCCAAGTGACGCTGCCCGTGGCCAGGCGCGAGGCGATTTGCGTGTTGATGAAAAGCGAGATTTGCGCCACGCCCACGCCCAGCAGTGCGGGCACCATCAGTTTGGCGACGTTGCGCGAGGCGGGGTCATTCCAGGCATCTTTCAAAATCGCCCATTTCAGGCCGACATTCGGAAACAACCCCAAACGCAGCAGCGCGGGCACCTGCACCGCCAGTTGCAACACACCGCCGAGCATCACGCCAACGACTTGCGCGTAGATCGGCTCGATGCCCATCGACGCAAACCACGGAGTACCCCAAATCGTGGCGGCAATCATGGCGAGGTTGAGCAAGACGGGCGTGGCGGCGGGCACAGCAAACTGCCGCCAGGTGTTCAAGATGCCCGAGGCAAACGACACTAGCGAGATGAACAGGATGTAGGGGAACATCCAGCGCGTCATGAAAATCGCCGCCGCGTAGGCTTGCGGCTCTTTTTGCAAGCCACCGGCCATCGCCCAGACCAAAAGCGGCGCGCCAATCACGCCCAACACGCTGGTGATGAGCAGCACCCACACCAACACGGTGGCCACGCTGTCGATCAGCTTGCGTGTGACTTCCAGGCCATGTTTCTCCTTGGTTTGCGCCAGCACAGGCACAAAGGCTTGGCTGAACGCGCCTTCACCGAACAGGCGGCGAAACAGGTTGGGGATGCGAAAGGCGACGTAAAACGCGTCGGTCATGGCGCTGGCCCCAAAGGCGGCGGCAAAGAGCTGATCGCGCACCAGGCCGGCCACGCGCGAGGCCAGGGTAAGCAGCGAAATGAGGGAGGCAGATTTCAGCAACGACACGGCGCGAAGTGTAGCTGGGCAAAACACCTCAAACAGCCCCGGATGGTTCACCCACAAGCCAGGGGTAGGCCCTGCTACAATAGAAGGCTTTGCTGGCATCATCCTCAGACACTAGGAACACACTTTATGGCATCTACCAAACCCAAGAAAAAGAACCCGCGCCTCGCGTCGGGCCGCAAGCGCGTCCGCCAGGACGTGAAGATCAACGCCGCCAACACATCGCTGCGCTCTCAGTACCGCACCGCCGTGAAAAACGTCGAAAAAGCCGTTGCCTCTGGCGACAAAGCCAAGGCCACCGAAGCCTTCGGCAAGATGCAAGCCGTGGTTGACACCGTTGCCGACAAGGGCATCTTCCACAAAAACAAGGCAGCCCGCGACAAGAGCCGCCTGTCAACCCGGGTCAAGAAATTGGCCCTGGCTGCTCCCGCAGCCGCAAAACCAGTCTGATTTAATTCAGACTACCCCGCACGGACTGATTTCTAATTTGAGACCAGTCTGCCGTTTGTAACGGGTGCGCTGCCAGCAAAGCAAGCACAAACAAAACAGCCGCCAGTTCGCAAGAATTAGCGGCTTTTTTGTGGGTGTTGCAAACCTGATTCGACTTTTACTATGCTGTTTGGGGATGTCGAACATTGGGGCGGTTGCTGCGACCGACCAGCACGTGCAAACCGGCCGCCAGAGCCAGCATCAAAATCGCCACAAATGCCCAAAAGACCCACAGCACCGGGTTAAGCCAGGCCATCATCGGCATCAGCCAAGTGACAGCGCCCACCATGGAATCCAACAGGCCGGTCATGCTGCTCATGACGCGTTCCAGAACAGCGGGTGGCATCCACATAGTGACCCAATCCGGTAGCGGCAGCTCAGCGATGGCCTTCACGCCGCGCTGGGCTGGGTCCGTCGAGAGTCCCGCAAACCAAGTCACCACAGTGGCGGCGATCGCAATCACGCCCGACCACATCAGCAATAGCAGCGCGGTGATGGCCCAGATCAGAATTTTCATGGCGCAGGTTCCTTTTGGATGGTTGTTTCAGAGGCAAGCACCAATGGTCAGGAGCGAGCTGGCACTCTGCAATGTACCCAAAGAGCTAGATACTCACCTGCTCTAAGGATTAAACGCGAGTGATCAAGTGGCAGGCGAGATAAGCAGGGGCGGCGCATCCAGCACCTGCAAATCATTGTCCCGCGCAAAGTTGACGCAAAAGTCCCAAGCCATCACGTTGTAGTCGCGCATGTCGCGGTGCACGATGACGCACTTCACATCACCAAACGCCGTCGGAATGCACCACGGGGAATAACCCAAGTGGCTGCCGGGCTGTGGGCCACCGGGGCGGAACTGGCTCATCACCCCCGCCAGGCGCTCGGCCCAATCGCTGGGGCGAAACGGCTTGCCCGCTTTGGTCACACCCAGGATGTAGATTTGCTTCGCGGCGTTGATATCCATGCTTTTGGGCGTCTGACGGGGCAGCATTTTGCTGCAACGCACAAGAATTCTAGGCGAGTTTGCGCCATCCGCTGTCAACACCTATCCATCACGCATCAGAGTGATCGGAAATTGTCACTTCTGCACAAGATTGATGCGCCTAGAATCACATTTTTCCCATGTAAATCCGACGCACGCAAGGAGATTTTCACCATGAACGCAGTTGCCAAGCCCCAAGAGCTTGTTCCAGAGCACCACATCGACGCCGCCTCGCCCCATGTGATGAACACCTATGGCCGCGTACCCATTGCCTTGTCGCACGGCCAGGGCTGCCGCGTGTGGGACGTGAATGGCAAATCGTATCTCGACGGCCTGGGCGGTATTGCCGTGAACACGCTGGGGCACAACCACCCCAAGCTCGTGCCGGCGCTGCAAGACCAGATTGGTAAAATGATCCACAGCAGCAATTACTACCATGTGCCCAACCAGGAGGTGCTGGCCAAGAAGCTGACTGAGCTTTCGGGCATGACCAACGTGTTCTTCTGCTGCACAGGCTTGGAGGCGAACGAAGCCGCGCTAAAGCTCGCCCGCAAGTTTGGCCATGACAAAGGCATTGAGCGGCCCGAGATCGTGGTCTACGAGAAGGCCTTCCATGGCCGCAGCATCGCCACGCTGAGCGCGACGGGCAACCCCAAAATCCAGGCCGGATTTGGCCCGCTGGTGGAGGGCTTTATCCGCGTGCCCATCAACAACATCGCTGAGCTGAAGATGGCGACTGACGGCAACAAGAACGTCGTCGCTGTGTTCTTTGAGGCGATCCAAGGCGAAGGCGGTGTTAACCCGATGCACATGGACTACCTGCGCGACGTGCGCAAGCTGTGCGATGAGCGCGACTGGCTGTTGATGATCGACGAAGTGCAATGCGGCATGGGCCGGACCGGCAAGTGGTTCGCGCACCAGTGGGCGGGCATCGTGCCGGACGTAATGCCGCTGGCCAAGGGCTTGGGCTCGGGCGTGCCGATTGGCGCTGTCGTCGCAGGGCCGAAAGCGGCCACCATCTTCGGGCCGGGCAACCACGGCACCACGTTTGGTGGCAATCCGCTGGCGATGCGCGCTGGCGTTGAGACGATTCGCATCATGGAAGAAGACGGCCTGCTTGCCAATGCAGCGGCGATGGGAACGCGGCTGAAAGACGCCCTCGCCCACGCACTGTCCGCCGAGCTGAAATCAGGCACCGTCAAAGAAATTCGCGGCATGGGCTTGATGCTGGGCATTGATCTTTCCAAGCCCTGCGCCGCCTTGGTCGGCCAATGCGCAGAGAACGGTTTACTGATCAGCGTGACGGCAGATTCCGTCGTGCGCCTGGTGCCGCCACTCATCATCAACGCCAAAGAGATTGACGAACTGGTCGGCATCTTGGCACCGCTGATCAAACAGCATTTGGCCAAAATAGAGTAGAACGGAATACAGCAGAATGAAGATCAAGCATTTCCTGCAAAACAGCGACCTGAACGCCGA
>JANOTO010000469.1:0-2229 GCA_031416395.1 Rhodoferax sp.
CAAGGTGGTGCCGCCATCGTCACCATTCCGCCGTCCGTGCTCAAGAGCCTTAATCTGAAAATCGGCGCTGAGCTGCAGATGGACGTGCGCGATGGGGCTTTGGTGATGGTTCCGGCTGCGCCTTCCAAACGCAAGCGCTACACGTTGGCGCAATTGCTCGAGGGCGCGACGCCCAAGGTTGTCAAGGCGCTGAACGATGACACGGCTTGGTCGCGGGAAGGTGAGCGGCAAGGTCGCGAGCTGGCATGAGCGCGAGCAGCTCACCCAGGCGAGTGCCGCAGCGCGGAGATGTTTACTGGATTGACCCAAACCCCGTCGCGGGCCGTGAGATGCGTGACCGCCACCGTTTTGTCGTTGTCACACCGTTAGAAATCAACAAGCTGGGTGTTTCCATCACGGTACCGGTGACTTCGGGTGGCGCGTTCGCACGATTGAAAGGTCTGACGGTGCCGCTCATGGGAAGCGACACCACGGGCGTGGCGGTGTGCAATCAGGCGCGCTCGTTCGATATTCAGGCGCGGGTGTTGGCCGGGTCTGCGCGGTACATCGAAACGCTGGACGCGGCGACTGCTGATGAAATCGTTAGTCGGCTGGTCAGTGTTCTGGAGCCGGGCTAACCAGCTTCAAGCCGCCAGCTTCGCACTCGCCAGCCGATTCAAGCTCACCCCTTGCTCCGCCGCCATCAACGCCAGTTGACGGTGAACCATCGGCGGGATGCGCACGCGGAACTCGCCGCTGTAGTTCTTTTCGGCCAATGCATCGGGTATTGCCTCGCCGCTGGCTAGCATGTCGGCCACCACATCGGCCACCACCTTTTGAATGCCTTTGAGCGCAGACTCCGGTGTTTTTGCCAGCCAGCTCAGTGATGGAAACTCGGCGCACAGGGCGATGTGCTCGTTGTCTTCGGGTGACCAGGTCACGCGGTAGGTGTAGTGTTGAATGTTCATGGTTTACCGTCCAGCTTGTTGATGGCCTGTAGGACTTGCTTTACCTGATACGGCTTGGCTTCACCCTTTGCGTTTTGAATGTTGACTCGCGGGTCGCCCGGCCAAGGTGGGTAGAAGGGGTTACGGATGGCAGTTTTCCAAAACTGCTCGGTCAACGGCGTAATGTCGCTGGTGTCGATTTGCTTGTCGGGCATGGCCGCCAAAGCCGCTAGCTCTGCTTTTTGCTGGCGAGTCAGGGGCGGCAACTTGGCGGGGTCAATTTGATGCTTAGCGATTTTCTTGGTCATAACGTTTGCATTGCTTCGGATCGACTTTTCCGGTAGGTCAGCGCGACGGAGCCGGGCAACGGCAATTCAAGCTGCCATCTGCCCAACAAAAATACATCGGACATTTACTATTAAATACATAGCATAATTGTCATATTATTCGAGAGCTAAGGGGCTATTTTATAGTGATTTCTGAGTTTTTAGACGTTTTGAGATAAAAATTAACTTGGAGGTTAATTAATTGGTTCAATTCTACTTTGAAGCACTGAATTGAATTGTCACAGTTCTTTCATGCTGAGAACCTATGCTGCGTGGCAAACTCGGGCGGTTTGCGAAGGTCGGGTTGATTCACATTCAAAGTTTTTCAGAGTAAATAACATGCTTAAAAATGATCTTCCGTTCGTGCGGGTGGCGAAGCCAGGCTTGCTGATCGCTTTGCGGCGTACTGCGATGGCGATGGGCTGTGCTGCCTCTTTGGCAAGTGCGCTGCCAGCTGGCGCTGCTGTCGTCATCAGCCAGGTCTATGGCGGTGGTGGCAACTCGGGCGCGACGATCAAGAACGACTACATCGAGCTGTTCAACAACGGCACCAGCGCCGAGACGATTGGCGGCTGGACGGTGCAATACGCGTCGGCCACAGGCGCGACCTGGCAAACCACGTTGATCCCGGCGGGCACATCGCTGCCAGCAGGGCGCTACTTCTTGATCAGGCAGGCGCAAGGTGCCGGTGGTACGGTGGACATTACGCCGGACTTGAGCGGCACGATTGCTTTGTCTGGCACCAATGGCAAGGTGGCCTTGGTCGGCAATGCCACAGCGCTGACGGGTGCAGCCCCTGCCGCAGGCGCGGCGCTTGATGTCCTGAGCTATGGCGCGGCGACACCCACTGAAGGCAGCCCCACAGCGGCATTGAGCAACACCACCGCAGCCGTTCGTAACGCCAACGGCTGCACCGACAACGGTGACAACGCCGCCGATTTTGCTGTGAGCGCGCCTAACCCACGCAACTCAAGCGC
>JANOTO010000470.1:0-2235 GCA_031416395.1 Rhodoferax sp.
TTGTTGTTTCGGCCCCAGGCCTTGGCAGCGGTGCTGGCCGCCGTGCCGCTGGGCGGCCTGTTTTCAGTGCTGCTCAAGCGCTTGTTTGACGCACCCCGCCCCGCCGCCGTGCTCGAGGGCGTGCAGTTTCACCTGATCGGCCCTTTGCTGAGCAATCACAGCTTTCCGTCGGGCCATACGATCAGCGCGTTTGCTGCGGCGGTGGCGGTGCTGGCGGTTCTGCAGCCTTCTGCCCGAAGCCTGCGGCCCTTGGCAACGCAATTTACAGCAGTCTTTATCGCGGCAATCAGTCTGGCGACGGCGGTGGGCATCTCACGTGTCGCAGTGGGGGCGCATTGGCCCGTCGATGTGCTGGCCGGTGCGGCCTGTGGTTGGCTGGCAGGCTTGAGCGGGGCCGCAGCGTCGCGGCGCTGGCCGCCGTTATGGCAAGGCGCTGTTAGCCAACGGTGGTTAATGGTGGTGTTGATCGGCGTTGCTGCATCGCTGCTGTGGCGACCGCTGGATTACCCCTTGGGCGCGCCGGTCGTGTGGTTCTCAGTCGCCACGGTTGTTGCGACTGCGACGGTTTGGTGGAAGCGTACGCGAGTTTAGGTGGACGAGTTCAGGTGCGGGATCAGCGAATACTTGCCTTCACGGCATTCAAGTCGCCTGAAAACAAAGCCTCGATCAGAGCAGATTCTCGCGTTTTAATCAACGCCAAAAAGTCGCGTGCGCCGGTGCCTTTGCCGCTCATTGCGCCAAATGTGTCAAACCCGTTTTCCAGAAAACCTTGCAACGAGCTCAACCCTGCCGCCTGTGCGGGGCGGCGCATCATGCGCAGCGTGAGGCGCAAGCCCGGCAGGCGCGTCAAACGGTCCAGCTCCTGCCCGACTTCCAGCACGTTGGCGAGCTGGCGAGCCCGGTCCTCGTGCCTGCCCACCGCACACCAGACCTGCATGTAGCGCTGGGTTTCGTCAGTTGAACTGGCCCCGCCGCCAATCCAAACCCGCCCCATCTCTTGATCAATCTCCTCGGTCAACGCATGAAGCTGCGCGAGCGCCACCGCTGTGGCCACCACGTGCTTCGGAAAGAAGGTCTGCAACGCCCCCGCAATGCGCGAAAACTGCGCATCTCGCTGCGTGTAGTCGCGCCCGCTGTAAAGCTCGTCCACAAAAAACCGCGCCGCGCCTTTATAGGGGCCCGCTGAGAGTACGTCAGCATAGGTGCGGTTAAAGCGTGCGGCCTGAAAGCGCTTGACAGTGGCGATCCCGGTCGCCAGTGCCGGGTTGCCCAATGCCTCCAGCCGCAATGCCGAGACTTCGGCGACGGCGTTGCGAATGGTGTGGGCTGCGTCCATGTCGCTTTAGTGCGGCAGCGCTGGCGAGAGTTGAAGGTGGTTGACCAGCCCTTTCGCGCCAACCTCGCACAAATCCAGTACGTTGTCGAACCCCTGCGCGTTGCCGTAGTAGGGGTCTGGAACCTCGGTCATTCGGGCGGCGAGGCGCGTGCCACCTGTCTCGGATGGGGTTACCTGATCAACATATTGTAAAAATAACTGCACTTTGCCCAGGTACTGCGGCGGGCAAATTTTTTGAAGTGCGTCGACGTTTTGGGCATCCATGGCCAAAATGACATCGAACCTCTCAAAATCTTGATCCGCCACCCGGCGCGATCGTTGCCGACCGATGTCGTAGCCCCTGCGCAACAAGGCCGCCACTGCGCGCGGGTCGGGGCGTTCCCCCGCTGCGCTGGCGTGGGTGCCTGCCGAATCAACCCGCACCGCTTTTGCAAGCTGAGCCTGCACCAACAGCTTCTCTAAAACAGCGCGGGCCATCGGGGAGCGGCAAATGTTACCCATGCAGACGATCAACACCTTGGTCATATCTGCGGATTCTAGTTGTGAAGTACTTCTCTTTTTGGTCATAAAAACATGCCTGCGACCTCTGACTGGAGGGCTTTTGTACTGAAATGCGTTATATTGCGCGGCAGAGCAGGTGTTCACCTTCGAGTCCGTCACTGCGACTTTGTAACTTGGATAGCGTAACTTGGACAGACCATGAGAAATTTCTACAATTCTTTGATGTTGCTAACGTTGATTCGCCGCTGGGTTGGTTTAGGTGCACTGGTCGGCTTGCTCGCTGGCTGCGCCAACATGAAAGCGCCGGTGTATCCGCCTGCGCCTGCGGCGGCTGCGAGTGACAGCTACAACTACATCGTCGGGCCAGGCGACACGCTCAACATCATTGTTTGGCGCAA
>JANOTO010000471.1:0-5088 GCA_031416395.1 Rhodoferax sp.
AAAAACAGCATCAGCACCACGCCAAACTCGGCAAAATGCAAAATATCTTGCACATTGGTGACCAGGCCCAAGCCCCACGGGCCAATCGCCAAGCCTGCGACCAAGTAGCCGATGATCGAACCCAAGCCGAGCGCTTTGGAGAGCGGCACAGCGATGACGGCGGCACTGAGGTAGATAAAACTGTTGATCAGCCAAGCGGGAGCGTGTTCCATATTTCAATTTCCTGGAGGGTCTTGGCGGTAACATAGCTTAAAACATTGTTCCGACGGGGCAGTTCGAATTATTTCAAGGAATCTACATGCCAGTCGTCGTCATTGCAAATCCAAAAGGCGGTGTGGGCAAGTCCACATTGGCCACCAATGTTGCGGGCTATTTCGCGTCCAAGGGCCACGCGGTGATGCTGGGCGACGCGGATCGGCAGCAGTCGTCCAAGCTGTGGCTTGGCCTGCGTCCGCCCCAAGTTCGGCCCATTTCCACCTGGGAGATGAGCGCGGACCTGATCGTCAGGCCCCCGCGCGGCACCACCCACGTGGTGCTGGACACGCCCGGTGGCCTGCACGGCTGGCGCTTCAACGATGTCATGAAAATGGCCGACAAAGTCATCGTGCCGCTGCAGCCCAGTGTGTTTGACATCTTTGCCACCCGCGCGTTTTTAGATCAACTGATGGCCAGCAAGCACGCTGACAAACTGCAAATTGGCTTGGTCGGCATGCGGGTCGATGCGCGCACGATTGCAAGCGATCATCTGCACGAGTTTGTGGAAACACTCAAGCTGCCCGTGCTCTCCTATTTGCGCGACACTCAAAACTACGTGCATCTTGCGGCGCGCGGCCTGACCCTGTTTGACGTGGCCCCCGGCCGGGTCGAGAAAGACTTGGCGCAGTGGGAAGGCATCTGCAAATGGCTCGACAACTAGACAAACAACCCTTTAAACAACACTGATAGCCCATGAAAACATTTCAAACTCTGGCAGAACTCGCAACCCACGTCGGTACCGAGGTGGGCATGAGCGACTGGATCACTGTCACCCAACAGCAAGTCAACCTGTTTGCGCAAGCCACAGGTGACCACCAATGGATTCACGTGGATGTGGAGCGCGCCAAAGCCGGGCCATTCGGCGCACCGATTGCGCATGGCTTCCTCACCCTGTCGCTGTTACCGACGTTTTTTGCATCGACCTTTGAGATCGTCGAAAAGGGCATGGGCGTGAACTACGGCCTGAACAAGGTGCGCTTCACCTCGCCCGTGCCGGTGGGCAGCCGCCTGCGCGCCCGCATGAAGCTGCTGAAGGCCGAGGGCATCGACAACCACGGCATGCAAATGACCTGGGAAGTGGCCGTGGAGCGCGAGGGTACCGCCAAACCGGTGTGCATTGCGGAGTCGATTGGGCGGCAGTATCCCAGAGCGAGCAGTTGATGGTTTGTATCAAATGTATAGCAAAGTACGAATGTTATTCGGGAGCTAGAGCATTAAAATTATCATAAAATCTCAAAAACACTGCGTTTGGCTGATTTTTGCCCTTTTTTTACTACATTTGTAGTAAATTACAGCTAAACCCGGATGATTTGTTCATCTCGTACGTTCAACACCATGATTTCCCAAGCTCTGATTGCCGTTGCCCTGGCATTTGGCACTGCGCCGTCGCTCCAAGCCCAGACCGCTGCCGGTAGCTCTACCGCGCCGGTCAATGCCGACATGGCCACCGTTACCGATGCCGCCAAAGACCTTCCCAGCGATGCCGCTTTGCTGCGCGAGCATCTGGCACAGGGTGAGCAGGCTCCACCCGGCCAGGGCGGCCCGTCGCAATCATCGCAAAAGGCCCGCATAAGTGCGCAGGCCAGCAATGCACCTGGCGACAGCGTGCCACACACCGCGCAAGGCGCGCGTGAGGAGGGCGGTGTTGCCAACGCGGTGAAAGACTTTGTCAGGCCGCTGCATCAGGAGATCAGCAACTCCAGCGTAGTGCAGGTCGTGCGTGAGATTGATGCTGCGGTGAGCGGAACAAGCCAGGCCGAGCGGGCTCAAGCGCCGCGCGGCACCGCTGCGCCGGGCACAGAGCCCGGCACTCGCGCGCTAGACCCGCGAGCGGCTGCTTTGATGTGGCAGGAGTTGCTGGAGGAGGTAGTGCCGTGGGCGGTGGGCGGTGCGATCGTTGCGGTGTTGGGCTACGGCGGCTATTTCTGGTTGAAAGTAGTCAAATATAGAAAAAACTTGAAGCACGGCGGCAAACACCATGAGGGGCGAAGGAGCCATCGCGGGTTCAGCCATACGTCCGCCCGCCTGGAGGTCGTTGGAGGCACTCAGCCTGAAATTGCCGCACCCGAGCCGGTGACCAGGGTTCGCAAATCTTCCTCCGGTAGCGCAGGCCGGTCTTCCAGGCGAGGGCCGAGCAGTGAACCGGGCCGCTCGTCAAGCCGCTCGTCGAGTCGATCATCAAGCTCATCTCCAAGCCGCACCTCAAAGCACGAGCCCGGCGCTAACCGCTAAATGGCCGCTGTCACATCCCCCTGCGAGCTTGCAGTCGTCATCCCTACGTTCAACGAGCTGGGCAACGTCGAGCCGCTCTTGGCCCTGCTGGAGAAGGCGCTGGCGGGCATTACATGGGAGGTGATTTTTGTCGATGACGACTCGCCTGATGGCACGGCGCAGTTTCTGCTGGCGCTGTCCACCCGCAACCCACGTGTGCGCTGCCTGCGCCGGGTGGGCCGCCGGGGCCTGTCCAGCGCGTGTGTGGAGGGCATGCTGTCCAGCGGTGCTGACTGCCTGGCGGTGATCGATGCCGATTTGCAGCATGACGAAACCCTGTTGCCCAAAATGCTGAACGTACTGCAACACGAGCCGTTTGACCTGGTGGTGGGCACGCGCTACATGGAGGGCGGCAGTGTGTCCGGCTGGGACGCATCGCGCCAGAAGATCAGCAACCTGGCCACAGCATTAAGCCAGCGCATGCTGGGCATCAAGCTCAAGGATCCGATGAGCGGGTTTTTCATGATCCGGCGCAGCGCGTTTGAAGGTGCGGTATATGGGCTGTCAAGCATCGGCTTCAAGATTCTGGTGGACTTGGTGGCATCCTCTAAAACGCCTTTGCGTGTGAAGGAGCTGCCTTACCAGTTTCGCAACCGCTTGGCAGGTGAGAGCAAGCTGGACAACCGCGTGGCGTGGGACTATTTAATGCTGCTGGCCGACAAAACCATTGGCCGCTACGTGCCCACGCGGCTGGTGTCGTTTGCGGCGATTGGTGGCTTTGGCGTTCTGGTGCATTTGCTGGTGTTGACGCTGGCGCTGAGTTTGATGGGCGCAGATTTTGTGGCCGGCCAAACCATCGCCGTCACGGTGGCAATGGTGGGCAATTTCTTCTTGAACAACGCGCTCACCTACCGCGACCAACAGCTCAAAGGCTGGGGCATCTTGAGCGGCTTGATCAAGTTCATGCTGGCCTGCTCCGTCGGCGCATTCGCCAACGTGGGCGTGGCGGCGTACATCCACAGTGGCTATGGGCACTGGGCGCTGTCAGCACTGGCGGGCATCGTGGTGGGTACGGTGTGGAACTATGGCGCAACCGCGTGGCTGGTGTGGATCAAGCCCAAGCGCCAATGAAAGTTGTGCCATGGCGTTGATCCGCCTGATGCTGGGTGACCGCTGGTCGCTCAGACTGCTGTCTCTGAGCTTGCTGGCCCACGCGGTGCTGTCCGCATCCTTCCATCTGTCGCCTGACGAGACGCAATACGCGCTTTACTCGGTAAACCTCGGCTGGAGCTATTTTGACCACCCGCCGCTGGTCGGTTGGGTGCAGTGGCCTTGGGCACAACTGGGCGGGCATGATGTGCTGATGCGCATCGTGCCGATGCTGTCTTGGGCACTGGCGGCAATCGGCCTGATGGCGCTGACGGCTGAGCTGGCGCCCTCGCAAAAAACATTGGCTGCCCGCGCCGCCTTGCTGCAGTGGAGCTTGAGCCCCATCCCGCACCTGCTGGGTTTGGCGCTGGTGCCTGACACGCTGCTTCTGCCCATCACCTGCGCGGTGATGGTCGTTACCTGGCGGTTGTGCGGCGTGCAGCACATGCAAAGCTGGCGCCTGTGGCTGGCGTTGGGCCTGCTGCTGGGCTTGGCCGGCTTGACCAAATACACGGCGGTGTTGATTGCGGTCGGTGTCGTTTTGGCGCTGCTGCTGGCCCACGGCCCACGGCTGTTGACCTGGCCGCAGCCTTGGGTTGCCGTGCTGCTGGCAGGCGTGTTGATCAGCCCCGTCATCCTTTGGAATGCTGCGAATGACTGGATCTCGTTGGCCTATCAGTTCAGTCACGCAAAGGGCAATGCTGAGTGGCGCTTGAGCAAAGTAGCGGTGTTTTGGGTCGTTCAAGTGCTGGGCTACGGTCTGCTGCTGGTGCTGGGTGCTTGGAGCGCGTGGCGACTGTCTCGGCGCGAGGGCGATACCGTCGCAGGTTCAAGCCGGCCGATGTCAGTGCCGCTGTTCTGTTTCTGTTTTGGGCTGCCGACGCTGCTGTTGCTCACCTACTTGTCGGGCCGCGGTTCCACCCTGCCACATTGGTCAGTCGCGGCGTGGGCGGCGTTGGTGCCGGTCGCAGCTTTAGGTTGTGTCTCGCTGTGGCAAAAACGCCGTAAAACACTGATGGCGTTGGGCAGCTTCCAGGCGTTTTCATGCGCCCTGGTTGCGGTTTTGATGCTCAGCGGCGGCATCGCATCCGAGTCAGGGGCACAAGTCGCTAGCTTGCCAGGTCAAAAAGTAGAGGGTGCCCGGTTCAACGCGTTTGCCGATCTTTATGGATGGGACCTTGCCGCGCGGCGTGCCCGCGTGCTGGCGAGCGCGAAAACCGAGGGTTCTAAACCCCCCACGCTGGCGGTTTTCAACTGGACCCTGGCGAGCCGTATCGCCTGGTACGCCGGGCCAATGCCCGTCAAGGTGGTGCAGCGCCATCTGGATCAATTCGGGCTGTGGTGGGGCGTGTTGGAGCGCGGCGAAAACGTGCTGCTGGTGGACTGGTCGCAGATGAGCTTTGTGCCACCCGTGGGGGCGGATCAATTTGAGCGCTGCGAGCTGCTTGATCAACAGTCCGTGATGCGTTGGGG
>JANOTO010000472.1:0-1846 GCA_031416395.1 Rhodoferax sp.
GCGACGTAGCCCAAGTCCAGCAGGCCCGCGTAACCCACCACGATGTTGAGCCCGAGTGACAGTAGGATGTAAAGCAGGGCCATGTCGGCAATGCGCACCCAGGCGTTGCCAAAATTTTGCAGGATGAGCGGCAAGACCAAGAGGCCAACCGCGCAGATCAGGATGGTGATCAGCCGTGCTTTGGGATTCATTGTTTTTGAGTTCATGATGGGGTCCTCAAGCTCGGTCTGCCACGCGCTCACCCAGCAAACCCGAGGGTCGCAGCGTCAGCACGATGATCAACACGATGAACGCAAAAATATCCGAGTAGTGGCTACCGAGCACGCCGCCGGTGAGCGCGCCAATGTATCCCGCGCCAATCGACTCGATCAGCCCGAGCAAGATGCCACCCACCACCGCGCCAGCCAGGTTGCCGATGCCACCAAACACGGCGGCAGTAAACGCCTTGAGCCCTGGCAAAAAGCCCATCATGTGGTTGACGGTACCGTAGTTGGCGGCCCACATCACGCCGGCAATCGCGGCAAGTACAGCCCCAATCAGGAAGGTGGCAGAGATCACCATGTCCGGCTTGACACCCATGAGCGAGGCCACTCGCGGGTTCTCGGCGGTGGCGCGCATCGCGCGACCCAGCTTGGTTTGGTTCACGACATACATCAGTACCGCCAGCGAGATCGCCGTCACGCCCAGAATCAGAATCTGCGTGGTGGTGATTACTGCACCTCCCACGTTGAACGGCGCGCTGGGCAACAGGTTCGGGTAGGGTTTGAAGTTGGGCTTCCAGATGATCATGGCAAGCGTTTGCAGTAGCAGCGACATGCCGATGGCGGTGATCAGCGGGGCAAGCTTGGGGCTGTTGCGCAACGGTCGGTAGGCGATTTTTTCAATCGTGTAGTTCAGCACGGCCGCAACGACACAGGCAATCAGCAGGGCGATCAGCAGGATCAGCCAACCCGGCGTGCCCGGCATCGACTCCCGCATCATGCCGATGATGCTCCAACTGGTGAGAGCCGCCACCATCAGCACGTCTCCATGCGCGAAGTTGATCAGGTTGATGATGCCGTACACCATGGTGTAGCCCAACGCGACCAGCGCATACATGCTGCCAAGCACCAGACCGTTGATGATCTGCTGGATCAGTGTTTCCATAGAACTCTCTCTTTTCAGAATGACCGAATCTGCATTTAGCAAAAAGCCCGCCAGACTTTGATGGTGGCGGGCTCTGACCGTGCTGATTCGCCGGATTGTAGCCACGGGATTGCTAGGGTTTTCACTCGTGCAACCGCTGGAATAACGGTACGCTTATTGGTGCGCTTATTGATTGCGTTTTTTCAGTTCGCGCAGTCGTTCGCTGATGCGAATCTCCAGCCCGCGCTCCACCGGGCGGTAGAAGCCGGGCTCGGCCATGCCCTCGGGCAAGTAACGCTCGCCCGCTGCAAAGCCATCTTCTTCGTCATGGGCATAACGGTAGTTTTTGCCGTAGTCCAGGGACTTCATTAGCTTTGTGGGCGCATTGCGAAGGTGCATGGGCACAGGGCGGGTGCTGTCTTGCTTGACGAAGGCCCGGGCTTCATTGAAGGCCTTGTACACCGCGTTGGATTTGGGGGCCATCGCCAGGTAAATCACACATTCAGCCAGCGCCAACTCGCCCTCGGGTGTGCCCAGGCGCTCGTAAACTTCGGCGGCATCCAGCGCCAGGCGCAGCGCGCGCGGGTCGGCCAGGCCAATGTCTTCACTGGCCATGCGCACCAGGCGGCGTGCCATGTACTTGGGGTCGGCACCGCCATCGAGCATGCGCACCAGCCAGTAAAGCGATGCATCGGGGTCGGAGCCGCGCACGGATTTGTGC
>JANOTO010000473.1:0-3708 GCA_031416395.1 Rhodoferax sp.
CATCGACAAAAAATGCTCGCTCTACAGCCACTGGAAGAAGCCCGAAGACATGAACCCGCTTCGCCTGAAGACGATTGCCCACTTCTTCGAGCACTACAAAGACCTCGAAGAAGGCAAGTGGGTCAAAGTGCTAGGTTGGGAGGGCCCCGACGCCGCCAAGCAGGAAATCATGGAAGGCGTGGCGAATTACCAGAAGGCGCTGAAGTAGATTTGCTATATTTATAGTAGCTTCATGTGCATGTTATTCGAGAGCTATGACCTGATTTAATCTCTTGAAATCGGCTCGAAATGGCGTTTAGGCTCTTAACATACCTAATATGGGTTTATTAAGAATTTTTACTATTGTCTATCGCTGCGGATCCGGGTAAATCATCCCATGCAGCCCGCTCTTGCGCTTAAACGGTTTCCATTGACCTGCGGGTTGCGACAGACGGTCTGCGACAGCCCACCAGGCGCTGGGGTTGAGGCCTAGGCCGACGTGGCTGGCGATGACCTCGATGTTTTCGGTGTGGGGGTTCACCTTGCAGGGCTTCTGGAGGCTGGCTTTCCAGGCGACGATGCCGTCGGTGCGCGAGAACACGGAGGTGGTGGGCACGGGCGGTGCGCCGGGCAGGTCGTATTTGTGGGAGTCACCCTCGATCTTGCGGCCACTGGTCAACTCGTAAATACGCCAGGCATTGGTGCTTCTGGGCGAACCGGAGAATGGAGTGCCCAGGGTAATGACACTGCGAACCATGTGGGGCAACATCTTGGCAATCTCGCGCGCGTACACGCCGCCCAAGCTCCAGCCAATCAGGCTGACGGGTTTGCGCGTGGCCTCAAATGTGTCGATCACCTGGCGCGAGACGGTGTCGAGCACGCCCGCACGGGCACCGAAGTTGAAGCCCTGGTTCCAGCCGGAGACGTTGTAGTTCAACTTGCCCAGGTAATGGCGAAGCGGCATGGTGGAGCTGTCACTCGCGCTTAAGCCCGGAAAAATGATGACGGGGTGGCCGTCACCCACCGGCGCGCGGCGCAAGACGGGCCAGGCGGGCACCAGCGTGCTGGCTTCCCAAAACGCGCGGAACTCCAGCGCCAGCAGCAACAGGTTGGGCGGCGGATGGTCGTGGTCAGACGCTCGGCTTGGGCGGGCTTCGTTCATCGTTGCAGTGCTCATGGTTTGAACTAGTTGGTTACTTCTTGTCGAACCTTAGCAGCAATGACGCCGCACTTGCCTGACACAACACCGCAAAGCACGCAAAAATGCAGCGAATCGCGAACGGTTTGGCAAGTCTAGAGGAGCGCGCCTAGATTTGCGTCACCCGCGCGACCTCGAGGCTTGGGGTATTCACTGAGGGTTCATAAGCCATTCAGTGTTGATTTACCACAATTGTAGTGAAATGTCATAGAAATATTAACTTGAAGGTTAATTTTTACCCAAAATGGTGGAAATCGGATAAATTATGAACTTTTTACGCCTCTAGCTCTCGTGTATTGTGCGCAAGTAGCTATAAAAAATATAGTAAATAGGGTCACGATTTGAATGGGCTGCGCTCCGACAACTCGCTCATGTAGCTCTCAATACCCGCGCCTTCACGTTCCAAATAACGCTCTATCGCATCGGCAAAAGACGGATGCGCCAGCCAGTGGGCGCTGGTGGTTTTGACGGGCATCAGCGCGCGGGCCATTTTGTGTTCTCCTTGTGCTCCCCCCTCAAAGCGCTGGTAGCCGTGCTCAATGCACCATTGCAGCGGCTGGTAGTAGCAGGCTTCGAAATGCAGGCAATCGACCCGCTTTAACGCGCCCCAATAGCGTCCATAGGCGATTTTTTTGAACGATTCTGAAGCGGCTGTGATCGCGATCAAGCTGCACGCCATCGGCTGCCCACTTTGCTCGGCGATGAACAAAAGCCAGTTCTCGGGCATGGTGTCGTTCATGCGCTGAAAGAAGTCGCGACTCAAATACGGCGGGTTGCCGTGTTCGAGGTAAGTGCGCTCGTAGCAGCGGTAGAAAAAGTCCCAATCTGCGCTTGAAATGTCAACGCCTTGGGCCGATCGAAACGTCACGCCAGCGTCTGCGACTTTGCGCCGCTCTTGGCGGATTTTTTTGCGTTTCTCTTGGGCTAACGTGTTCAGGAAGTCATCGAAACTCGCGTAACCACACTCTGAATTGTTCCAATGGAATTGAACCGTGTGGCGCAGCGCTAGGCCTGATTTTTCGCAGGCTGCCACATCGTCATCATTGGCGAAAAGCAAGTGCAGTGATGACAGCTTTTCTTGCTCGCACCACGCAATCAAGCCTTGCACCAAAGCGGCACGGTCTTGCGCAGTTCTGGCCAGCAGGCGTGCGCCGGGTACGGGCGTGAAGGGCACGGCGACCAAGGCTTTGGGATAGTAATTGAGGCCATGCTGCGCATAGGCGTTGGCCCAGGCGTGGTCAAACACATACTCGCCATAGGAATGCGCTTTGATGTACAGCGCGCAGGCGCCGACCATCTCATCACCGAGCCACAGCGTGATGGTGCGCGGTGTCCAGCCGGTGCGCGGGCAGGCGGCTCTTGACTCATGCATTGCGGCCAAATATTCGTGGCGCATGAAAGGGCTGGCATCGGACTGGGTAGCCAAAAGCGCGTTCCACCGGGCAGCATCCACCTCCAACGGCGAGGGCAATACCCGAATGACATAATCAAGTTGAACTTCTTCCTGGTATGTTTTTGGCTTGTTCATGTCACTCAAAATCTGTGTTGCCCAGCTTAACTTTGTCGTCGGTGATTTGGCAGGCAACGCGCAAAAAATCATCGCCTGCGCACGCACCGCTCACGGAAACGGTGTGCGCCTGCTGCTCACGCCCGAGTTGTCGATCTGCGGCTATGCAGCAGAAGACTTGTTCCTTCGCCCCGCCTTCATCGCTGCCTGTGATGATGCCGTGAAAACGGTAGCCCGCGAGCTGGCTGGGTTAAAAAACATGACGGTGGTGGTGGGCCACCCCAGCGGCGGGTATGACGCTGATGCACGCAAGACGCGATCTGTCGCCGTGTCAGGCCGCTTCAACGCCGCCAGCGTGATTTGCGAAGGCCAAACTCTTTTCACGTACGCCAAGCGCGAACTGCCCAACTACCAGGTGTTTGACGAGCGGCGCTATTTTCAACCGGGTACAGACGTTTGTGTGTTTGAAGCAGGCGAGGGTGAATCGGCCGTCAAAATCGGTTTGCTGATCTGTGAAGATGCCTGGTTTGAAGAGCCTGCGCGCTTGGCCAAAGCTGCCGGGGCCGAGATGATCGCCGTCATCAACGCCTCGCCCTTTCACGTCGGCAAGGGCGATGAGCGCGAGCAGATGATGCGCATCCGCGTGCAGGCGTGCGGCCTGCCGCTGGTCTACGCGCATCTGGTCGGCGGGCAGGACGAGGTGGTGTTTGAAGGCCACTCGTTTGCGCTGAATGCGGATGGCGAAGTCGCCGGGCGGGCACCTAGTTTTGTCGAGGATGCGTTTGAAATTGAGGTCAGCAGGGTGTTATCAGCTATTCAATTGACAGCGACAATTGCTCCTGTGCGCACGCCAGAGGCAGATTTATGGGATGCCCTGGTGCTGGGCGTGCGCGACTACATCGGAAAAAATGGCTTCCCTGGCGTGTTGTTGGGCCTCTCGGGCGGCATTGACTCCGCGTTGGTGCTGGCCGTCGCCGTCGATGCGTTGGGCAAAGACAAAGTTCGCACGGTGATGATGCCATCG
>JANOTO010000474.1:0-4749 GCA_031416395.1 Rhodoferax sp.
TACGACCAGCTGTTGGCACAAGGCTTGGTGGAGGCGCAGAAGAATCGCGGGTTCTATGTGCGGCCTCAATCCGGTGCTGCGGAAAAACCGGATCAGGACGATGTCAATTCAGGCGGGCTGCAAACCGGTGAGCATCAAAAAAACAAACGCGGGTTTGAAGCCAACCATGTTCCGCTGAACGCCACCGCGCTGATTCGCGGTATGTTTCAGGGCTCCAGCAACAAGCCCCAACCCGGTATGGGCGTATTTCCGCCGGACTGGCTCGAGACTAATTTTCTACCCGTCGCGGTGCGCAAGGTAACGAGCAGCCGCGCGTTGTATTCCTACTCATTGCAGTACGGCGAACCGGCAGGTGACAGCGGTCTGCGCCAGTCGCTATCGAACAAGCTGGCCGCCATCAATGTGCACGCCGCACCCAACCAGATCATCACGACCGTGGGGGCGACCCATGCGCTGGACGTGGTGAGCCGCACGCTGCTCAAAGCGGGCGATTGGGTGATGGTTGAAGAGCCCGGCTGGGCGATTGAGTTCGCGCG
Source organism: Rhodoferax sp. (assembly GCA_031416395.1). Lineage (GTDB taxonomy): Bacteria > Pseudomonadota > Gammaproteobacteria > Burkholderiales > Burkholderiaceae_C > JANYCG01. The sequence goes on from JANOTO010000474.1 coordinate 537, forward strand.
CCTCGCAGCCTTGGGTATGCGCATTCTGCCGGTGCCACGCGGGCCAGACGGGCCTGACTTGGCGGTGATGGCGCGCTACTGTGAACTGCATAGCCCCAAGCTATTTGTAAGTGTGAGTGTTTTTCACAACCCCACCGGGTTTTGTCTGTCGCCCGGTGTGGCGCATCGTCTGCTCCAGCTTGCCAATGCCCACAATTTCCACATTGTTGAGGACGACACCTACAGCCACCTCGCGCCCGAGCACGCTACCCGCTTGTGTGCGTTGGATGGCCTGCAACGTACCGTTTATGTGAGCGGCTTTGCCAAAATTCTCGCCCCCGGCTGGCGCGTGGGCTACCTCGCCGCGCCCGAGAACCTGGTCGAACGCCTGTTGGACACCAAACTGTTGGTCACTTTGACCACACCCGCGCTCTTGGAGAAAGCCCTCGCCATCTGCATTGACCAGGGCCAGTTACGCCGCCACGCCGAGCGCATTCGCACCCGGCTGGACGCCGCCCGCAGCCGCAGTGTGAAGTTGGCTCAAAATGCAGGCTGCGTTTTTGCAGCACCACCCGCTGGGCTGTTTGGTTGGGTCGATACGGGGGTGGACACTGACGCTCTATCGCAGCGCATGCTGGATTTGGGCTACCTGCTGGCCCCCGGTGCGCTGTTTCATGCACAGCGCCAGCCCAGCACGCTAATGCGCATCAACTTCGCAACGACGCAGGAAGCGCAGTTTTGGAAGGTATTTGCCAAATGCGCCGCCCAAGCATAGGTCGGCTGTAGGCCGTCAGTGCGGCAGTCCACTCGCACCCGACCCCTTGCCGGCGCGGGCGGGTGGTGCGCATGGGCCGCACTCAAACGTGCTGGCATTCTCAAAAGGGTCTGTGACAAACTGACCTGCGCAACAGGTGCAGCCAGTTGTTGCCAGCTTGCCGTCGTCAATCAACTGCACCAGCTTCCAGGCGCGGGTGAAGCTCAATATCGGCTCCAAGTTGCAAGCGGCGATTTGCTCAGCGTAAAGCTTGTAGGCTTTCATGATGGCATCAATCGACTCCATCGCGCTGGCCTTGGTCAGATACCGGTAGATGTTCAAAAACAGCGAGGCGTGGATATTGGGCTGCCAGCTTAAGAACCAGCTGCTTGAGAACGGCAGTTGACCTTTGGACGGTGACTTGCCCGCCACCTCCTTGTAAAGGTGCAGCAATCGCTCGTAAGACATCTGGGTCTCGCTTTGCAGCACCTGAAGGCGCGCACCGAGTTGAATCAGTCCCATCGCCAGGTTCACCTGCCGAGAGTCGTCAACGACACTTTTAGCAACCATTTTTACAGCGCTTCCGCAAAACGGCCGGCCATCAAAATATTGGCGTGCAGGCGGGAGGTGGCGGCTCTGTCGTCGCGCGGCTCAGCGGTCGGGTCGGTGAGCTGGGTTTTGTCCGAGATGCCGTGGTCCGTCAAGAGATTCCAAACCAAGTCATCATCCACACGAAAACGGCACAATAGCATGTTGGTTGACGCGGTTTTGAGCACCTGGGCGGGCGATAGCACCGCCAGCATGTCGGCCGCGACGTCAGACAGCCCGAGCCGAAAGAGCGCCTCAGCGCGGTCCTTGCGGATCAAGGTCTGGGCCAACATCAGGTAGGTGAGGTTAGCGTCACGGATGTCTGCCAATAGTTGCGAGTCGGTCATGATTTACTCAGGTCGTGGACTGTTCGGAGTTCGCTGGCTGGGTTCAGCCGATCTGCTGGATTCTGGCGATACGGCGAATAATTTGAATCAGAAAGTAACTGCGCGAGATGTAGGTGATGGCGGGTGAACCTGTCAGGGAAACACCTACACCGAAACCCTTGAATAGCCTGTCGCTGTTCAAGACCCGATGAAAATAGTCGGTAAATCGGGCCCAACTGTGGCGTTTGAAGCAGGACGAGATTGCTATCCTGCGGGGAGTTTTAATTTTCAGATGCCGCACACCTTAATCAATCACTACCGGGCCGTTGAATTGACCTCGGCTCAAATGCTGGCCTGTGCCGCTGTGGCCGACTGGCGCCGAGTGCTTGATTGCGAGCGACAGTGCGGCGAACTGATTCAGCAACTGGGTGTTGCTGCGCATCGATCTGGCTTGACACCCGAGCAGCGACGGGAGAAGGGCGAGATCATGAAGCGCATCCTTCAGATGGATGCCCAAATTCGGAGTCTTGCCGAGCCCTCCGCTGCGCGCTACGCGCATCTCTATCGCCATAGCGTGACGCCTGCGGTAACGCCCTAAGCCCGACCGTCATGCGCGAAAAAATCACCGAAGCCGAAATCAATGCACTGCTGCGCGGGCTTGCAGATGTCCAGCGCGACCAGGACCCGGAAGACCCCCTGCAACACACTGGGGAGTTACGCTCACCTGGCGAGCCTCTACCTTTTTTCATCCCTGCCAAAGACCATTTGCACCAAGGCCCCTGGCCAGGGCTGCAAGTCATTAACGAGCAGTTTGCTCGAGTGGCCCCCGAGGCGTTGATCGGACTGTTGCCCCAAGTTTCCAGCATGATCGCGCTGCCACTGCGGCAGTTGCCCTTCAGTGCGGTGCTCAAAGACCTGCCGCAGCCATCGCACTGCCATCTGGTCTCCATCGACCCGCTGTCAGGATGGGGCCTGATTGCCTTTGATGCCCGGATGACGCTGGCTGCCGCCTCAAAACGCTTCGCAGGCACGGGCGAACCCCTTGCTGCGGATGCCATTGGCAACATGACCCCCTCCGAGTTGGCCCGCTCCGGGCTGCTGTTGGAGTTGATATTGAGCGAGTACAACAAGGCGTGGCACGACTTCTATCCACTCAAGATGATGGAGGAGCGCATGGTGTCGCAAGCCCGGCTGGCGCATTTGGCACCTTCGCAAGAGCGCGTGGTGGCCAGTTCGTTCGAGCTATCGGTTGCCGACTTCACCACGCGCATCGACATCTGCCTGCCGCATGCCAGCCTGTTGCCGTTGCGGCCATTCCTGCGTGCCACAACCCACGGCCATCGGCCCACGCCCGATCCGCACTGGCGCCAGCACCTGACGCAGGAACTGCAGTCGATCGAGCTGGTGCTTGCGGCCAAGCTGGCACGGTTTGATGTGACGGTGGCGAAACTTCTGTCCTTGCGGGCGGGTGACGTTCTGCCGTTCAAGCCGCAGACTTTGCTGGAAGCGACTGTCGATGGCGTGCCCCTGTTTGCGTGCGAGTACGGCACGCAGAACGGGCGTTACGCGCTGCGTGTTGAGGAATCCATTCCAGTTGTTGCGGCAGAGCTGGCGCAACCCAAGAGCCGGTCGCATGACCACTGACGACACACCACCGGGCACGCGAGTGGCAGGCTGGGTACGGGGACTGCAACCGCAGCCCAATCTGGCAAGTACCGCCACGGCTCCCATCAACGGGGAGTCTGGCGGCGCGGCTGATCCGGGTGTCAATATCATGGACATGGTGCTGGATATCCCCGTTCGCCTCTCGGTGGAGCTGGGGCGTGCCAAAATTCCGATCAAGGACATCCTGCAACTCAAGCCCGGCTCGGTGGTGGAGTTGGAGACGCTGGCGGTCGACCTGGTGGACGTGCTGGTCAACGGCCACTTGATTGCGCAAGGCGAAATCGTTGTGGTGAACGACAGGTTTGGCATTCGCCTGATCGACGTGGTGACCGCCGCCGAGCGCCTTAAGCGGCTGAGCAAGGCTTGATGGGTCTGATCATTTCTAAACCAGCTCATTGCGGATGGCGTAGACCGTCAGCTCCGCATTGTTGGTGAGCTTGAGTTTCTCCAACACCCTGGCGCGGTAAACGCTGACGGTTTTGGGGCTGAGCATCAGCTCCGTGGCGATATCCGACAACCGACGGCCCGACGCAATTTTGGTCAAGGTTTGCAACTCGCGCTCCGACAACGCCGCATGCAGCGCGGCACTGCCGGGTGACGAGAGGTGATCGACCAGCATCTGCGACACCGCCGGCGTTACATACTTTTTGCCTTGGATCAACGTGCGCACGGCCACCACCAGCTGCGCCGGGTCACCCGCTTTGTTCAGGTACCCCTGCGCGCCGGCTTTCAGGGCGCGAATGGCGTATTGATCCTCAGGGAACATCGAGACCACCAGCACGCGAACGGAATCATGCGATTCACGCACACTGGCCAGCACCTCCAGCCCGCCTCGCCCCGGCAGGTTCAAGTCCAGCACCAGCACGTCACACGGGTGGTTGCGCAGCGCCTCGCGCACTTC
>JANOTO010000475.1:0-11970 GCA_031416395.1 Rhodoferax sp.
GTCTGCTCGCAGCCTTCAATCATCTTCGGTAACGGCATCGAGTAGCGCGCTTTGACTTCGGGCGGAGAGAAATCTTCTACCCACTGCAAAAGCTGCTTGGCAAGCGTGTTGCCAGCGGCGTAATAGCGTTTGGCGGCATCAGACACCTCGGCCGGGTCGCGGCCCCAGGGGAAGATGTGGAAGAACTCTTTCAGGTCGCGTTTCGTGTGGTCTTTGGCCGTCTCAGACACAGCAGGCGAGAAGTAGCCATCGAGCTTGATCGGGTCCTGCGCGTAGGCGTGTTTGGCCTCAGAGTTGAAGAAGCCCAGCCATTCGGCGTAGATGCCTTCCACCAGGTTTTGATCGAGCGGGTGGTTGGACAAAACGCCAAAGCCAGTCTCGTGCAAGTTGCGGCAAAAATCCTGTGCGGCGTTAGGGTGGGTGTAATCGACGATGGGCAGTTGCACGGCAGGCTCCTTTTATGACTTCAACCAGTCGCCCATCATCACGTCTTCAAACACCTGGTTGCACGCTGGCGCATCCACCTGCATGCACACCTGCGTCAGCGGGATGGTAGGGCCCCAGCCTGCTTGGGGATAGTCAATGTAAGACTTGCGATCCAGCATGGTTTGTCCCTGGGCAATGCCTTCGGTGGCGACACGCACTTTGCCGTGCACCAGCGTGAACATTTCGGGGTTGGTGAGATAGATGAAGGCCAGCACGTCGTGGCCGTAGCAGCCGTGAATTTTGGCGATGTGCGGGTACAGGCCACTGTAGAAGTTGGCATAAAAATCAACCGCGTGCAGTAGCGTGTCGGTGGCGAGGTGCTTGTGCCGTGTGGCAATTTTCTTGAACAGCGACACTGGCATGACGACCTGGTGTGTCACGTCCAGCCCCGCCATCGTTAACTTCCATCCGGCGGTGAACACTTTGTCAGCCGCGTGCGGGTCGCCCCAAATGTTGGCCTCAGCCACGGGCGAGACGTTGCCCGGCTCGGTGATCGCGCCGCCCATGATGATGACTTCGCGCAGCAACTGCGGCAACGACGGCTCCAATTTGAGCGCCAGTGCCAGGTTGCCCAACGGCCCCACCGCCACCAGCGTGATCTCACCGGGGTGCGCGCGCGCCATGTCGGCGATGAACTGCGCGCTGGAGCGGGGGTCCAGCTTGATGCTCGTGTCCACCCGACGCGGCAAATTTCCCAAGCCGTCGTTACCGTGAATGTGCGCGGGCGGCTTCTCGCCCGCCTTCATCCACGGTGTTTTAACGCCCTGCGTCACGGGGATTCTTCTGCCGGCGATTTCCGTGAGGTACAGCGCGTTGATCGCCGCCTGCTCCACCGTCACGTTGCCGTAGGTGGTGGTGACACCCACTACATCAAGTCCAGGATGGGCCAGCGCGTAGTAAAGCGCCATGGCATCGTCTACGCCGGGGTCGGTGTCGTAAATTACTTTGGTTTTGGTGCTTGCGTTCATTGGATGGTTGAGGTTTGCAAAAAAGAATCGAGTTCTGATTGGGTGGGAATACTGGACTGCGCACCGGGCTTCATGCAGGCCAATGCACCTGCCGCGCAGGCCCGGCGCATCGCCTGCGCGACCGTTTGGCCCTGCGAGAGAGCCGCGACTAAAACGCCGCAAAAGGTGTCGCCCGCTGCTGTCGTATCGACGGGTTTGACGGGGAACGCTGCCTGCCGGATTAGCTTCCCGTCAACTTGCGCCAAGGCACCTTCGCCGCCCAACGTCACGATCACGCACGGCACCTGTACGCGGGCGAGGTTTTGCTCAACGCTGCCCGTGTGGTTTGAGATGGCTGCCAGCTCGCCTTCGTTGACGATCAGGATGTCAATCAGTGCCAGCAATTCCGGCGGCAATGCTTGCGCAGGTGCGGCATTCAGCACGACCTTCACACCTTTCGCACGGGCGGCTTGCGCGTAGGCGGTGACGGCGGCCAGCGGGGTCTCAAGCTGCATCAGCAGGTGGCTCACTCCGACAAGTGAGGGCAGGTCAGCGGCAGTGAGTGCGTTATTGGCGCCGGGCGCCACGGTGATGGCGTTTTCGGCATCATCACTGACGCAGATGAAGGCCGTGCCCGTGGGCTCGCCTGCCACCCGCTTGATGTGCATGCGCACGTGGGCGGCTGTCAAAGATGCTTCCATGGGCTGGGCAAACGCGTCGTCGCCCAAAGCCAGCAGCATTTCTGTCGCCGCGCCTCCCGCGCGCGCGCAGGCAGTCGCCTGGTTTGCGCCTTTGCCACCGGGGAAGGTTTTGAAGTCAAAGCCCAGCACGGTTTCGCCCGGTGCGGGAATGTGATTGGCGCGAACGACGAAATCGAGATTGGCGGACCCGGCCACAAGTATCATGGGATGAATTTCATGTCTTTAAACATTGATTGTGCCGCTGAAAATGAACTTGATGAACCGCAATGGCAGCTGAATTTGTAGTTGATTGCGGCGAGATACGGGTGGTGGTCATTGGTGGGGCCAACATGGATGTGTCCGTCAGCAGCAAAACGCCGCTGCTGCCGCACGATTCCACGCCCGGCGAGATTCACTGCAACCCAGGCGGTGTGGCGCGCAATGTCGCTGAAAACTTGGCGCGATTGGGCATCAACGTCAACCTGATCAGCGTGGTGGGTGACGATCTTTTTGGGCAGCGCCTGGCGCAGGCCACGGCGCAGGCGGGTGTGAATCTGGACGCGCTGCATGTGCTGCCAGATCAGCGCACCGCCAGCTACATGGCCCTGCACGGACCAGCGGGCGAGCTGTCTGTGGCGGTGAATGACATGGGCATTCTGGAGGCGCTTTCGCCCGCGCTGTTGCAAATCCACGAACAACTATTGGGCGAGGTAGATTGCGTGGTAGTCGATTGCAATTTGGGCGCAGACTCGCTGGCCTGGGTTTTACAAAATGATACGGTTGCACCGGTCTTTGTCGATGCTGTGTCGGTCATCAAATGCACCCGGCTGCTGCCGCATTTGGCGCAGATCCACACCCTGAAAGTGAACCGTTTGGAGGCGCAAGCGCTCATCGGGCGGGCGGTGACCTCTGTTGATAACGCGATACACGCAAGTCGGCAATTGCACGCAATGGGCGTGCCCAACGTGGTGCTGAGCTTGGGCCAAGACGGTGCATGCTGGTGCGATGCGTCGGGCAGCGTCGGTCACAAAGCAGCGCTGGCGGTGGAAATGGTCAACACCAATGGTGCGGGCGATGCCATGATGGCGGGCCTGGTTCGCGCCCATCTGGCGGGTAAGTCGCTGGATCAAGCGGTAGATTGGGCATTGGCCTGTGCTCAAATCACGCTGGGCAGCGCCCTGGCGAATGCCCCGACGCTATCAGTTTCAACGGTTCAATCTCAGCTACTTTCTCACAATGCGTTGACATGACTCCTCAGAATTTCCTTGGTAACTTTCTCGATATCGCCCCTGAAGTCGAGCACGCCCTCGCGCACAACCTGCCCGTGGTCGCATTGGAATCGACCATCATCTCCCACGGCATGCCGTATCCGCAAAACGTGGCGACCGCGCTGAAGGTAGAGGCTGAGGTGCGCGCTCACGGTGCTGTTCCCGCCACCATTGCCATCGTGAACGGGCGGCTTAAGGCGGGACTTGCGCCTGCTGAAATTGAAGCGCTGGGCCAGCAGGGCCAATCAGTCACCAAAGTGAGCCGTCGCGACATGCCGTTTGTGGTCGCTGCCGGGCAAACTGGGGCCACAACGGTAGCGGCCACGATGATCATCGCCCACATGGCGGGCATTCGCATCTTCGCCACGGGCGGCATTGGTGGTGTGCATCGCGGGGCAGCGCAGAGCTTTGATGTGTCCGCAGACTTGCAGGAGCTGGCGCGCACGCCGGTAGCGGTGGTGTGCGCGGGCGCAAAGTCCATTCTGGATTTGAAGTTGACGTTGGAGTATCTGGAGACACATGGCGTCGCGGTGATTGGTTATCAAACCGACTCGCTGCCTGCCTTCTTCACCCGTGACAGCGCGCACAAGGTGGACTATCGGCTGGACACGCCGACCGCCGTCGCCCAGGTGTTGCACGTGAAATGGTCGTTGCCAATGGCAAGTGGCATGTCGGGCGGCATGGTAATTGCTAATCCGATTCCAATGGAATTCGCCATGCCAGGGGCAGTGATCGACAAGGCAATTGAGCAGGCACTGCAAGAGGCGACGCAGCAAGGAATTGGCGGCAAAGAGACCACGCCATTCTTGTTAGCACGGGTTACTGAGCTGACGGGGGGCGACAGTCTTGCGGCCAACATTGCGCTGGTGTTGAACAATGCAAGGCTGGCGGCAGGTGTCAGCAAGGCGTTGGCGGCCCTGTCATCTTGAGGATAACCTGAAGCGTTGGACGCCCAGCGGCAGCCGGGGACTTATAGGGAAACCCTTGATTGCCGTGAGGAGAGCTGCCCGCTACGCTTGTCGATTGTCCGGAACAATGCAAGCCTGCGGAAATTGCTTGTCTCGGGTGCCCGTATTTTTAATGCCCCTTTTTTTTAAACCACTTGAGGATTGAGAGAAACCATGAAATTCAAAACTGTTGCACGAATTAGCCTTTTGGCATCGGCGCTTGCCCTGAGCGTTTCGGCGATGGCAGAGCCCGCTATCGTTTTCGACATGGGCGGCAAGTTTGACAAGTCCTTCAACGAAGCCGCTTACCGTGGCATCGAGAAGTGGAAGAAAGAAACCGGAAAGCAGTACCTCGATTTCGAAATCGCCAACGAATCTCAGCGAGAGCAGGCGATTCGCCGCATGGCCGAGCGCGGTGCCAGCCCTATCATCGGCATTGGCTTTGGCCAGGCTTCCAGCATCGAGAAAGTGGCCAAAGACTTTCCCAAGCTGCAATTTGCCATCATCGACATGGTGGTGAACCTGCCTAACGTGCAGTCGGTGGTGTTCAAAGAGCAAGAGGGTAGTTTCTTGGTGGGCGCTATGGCGGCCATGGCCAGCAAGACCGGCAAAGTTGGTTTTGTCGGTGGGATGGACATCCCCCTGATCCGCAAATTCCAATGCGGTTACGAGCAGGGTGCCAAGTTCGCCAACCCCAAGGCTGAAGTGTTTGCGAACATGACGGGCACCACGGGCGCGGCTTGGAACGACCCGGCGCGCGGCGGTGAGCTGGCCAAGGCGCAATTTGCCAAGGGCGCGGATGTCGTGTTCGCAGCCGCAGGTGGCACCGGTATGGGCGTGTACCAGGCGGCCAAAGACGGCGGCAAGTTGGCCATTGGCGTCGACAGCAACCAAAACCACCTGCAGCCTGGCACCATGCTGACATCAATGCTCAAGCGCGTTGACGTGGCGGTGTTCAACGTCGCCATGGGCCACAAGCCTGGAGTTTCCGTGCTGGGCCTCAAGGAGGGCGGTGTGGATTACGCGATGGATGCCAACAACGAGAAGATGGTGACTGCCGACATGCGCAAGAAGGTCGATGCAGCCAAGGCCGATATCATCAGCGGCAAGATCAAGGTGGCGGATTACATGGCCGATAACGCCTGCAAATTCTGATTTGACTGGGCCGAACTCCCCTTGATTAGGGCAAAATAAAAGCCCGCGATGCGCTGAGCGTCGCGGGCTTTTTACATGGACCTCATTCTTGACAACGACTGCTGAACCACCGACCCGCTTGGAAGAATCGCCAGGACCCAGGGCCGGTCAAGCCAGCGCCGTTCACATGACGGGCATCAACAAGCGCTTCGGCGCGGTGCTGGCCAATGCGGATGTTGAGTTGCATGTGCGCGCGGGAACGGTGCACGGCATCGTGGGTGAAAACGGCGCGGGCAAGAGCACTTTGATGTCCGTCTTGTACGGTTTTTACACGGCCGACAGCGGGCAGATCCAGGTGTTTGGCAAAGCCGCCACCATCCGCAATGCCGACGAAGCTATTGCCTTGGGCATTGGTATGGTGCACCAGCACTTCATGCTTGTAGACACACTTTCTGCGCTGGACAACATCATGCTCGGGGCCGAGCCGCACTGGCTGCTCGATCGTGCGCAAGGCCAAGTGCGCGCCAAGCTGGACAGTTTGATGCAAAGTACCGGGCTGCGGGTCGATTTAGATCGGCTGGTGTGCGATTTGGCGGTAGGTGACCGTCAACGGCTGGAGATCCTCAAAGCGCTGTACCGCGGTGCGAAGATTTTGATTCTGGATGAGCCCACAGCCGTTTTGACTCCGCAGGAAACCCAGCAACTTTTCGACGTGCTGCGGGTGCTGCGCAGCCAAGGCACAACGATTCTGCTGATCACCCACAAACTGCGCGAGGTGATGGCGCTGTGCGACTACGTCACGGTGATGCGCGCTGGTTGTGTGGTTGAGGAGCTGCCCATTGCGAAGGCGTCGATTGAGGGCCTGGCTGAAGCCATGGTGGGCCGCAAAGTCAATATGGGCCGTCTGGACGAAGCGCCTCGGCCTGTGGGCAAGGTGCTGTTGCAGGCGACGGGTGTTTCATTGCGCGATGTCATGAATGTCACGCGCCTGTCTGACCTGGATTTGCAACTGCGTGCGGGAGAGATCGTGGGCGTAGCGGGTGTGTCTGGCAACGGCCAAAGCGAATTGCTCGATGTGCTGTGCGGGCTGCAAAAGCCCTCGCAGGGCAAGCTGACGTTGAACGGGCGCGAGTTTGACAGCACACATTGGCTCGATCCGCTGACGGCCCGCGAGTTGGGCCTGGCCCACGTGCCCGAAGACCGCCACGCGCGCGCGCTGGTGATGAGTTTTGGCGCGTGGGAATCCGCCGTGCTGGGCTACGACAAACTGCCCGAGTACGCGCGCTTCGGCTGGATGATTCACGAGCGCATGCGTGACGCGACGGCCAAGCTGATGCGTCGCTTTGACGTGCGGCCCCCCAACCCGTCGTTGGTGTGCAGCAAATTTTCAGGTGGCAATCAGCAAAAACTGGTGCTTGCGCGCGAGATGGGGCAATCGCCCAAAGTGCTGCTGGTGGGGCAGCCCACGCGCGGTGTTGATATTGGCGCGATTGAGTTCATTTACTCGCAGTTGCGCGCCATGCGCGATGCAGGTTGGGCGGTGTTGGTTGTGTCCAGCGAGCTGGATGAGATTCTGGCCCTGTCTGACCGCGTGATGGTGATGAACCAGGGCCGGGTAACGGGCGAGCTGGCCATCAACGATTGCACCGAGGCCCAACTGGGCTTGTTGATGACTGGGGGTGCCCATTGAGTGCTGCGCAACCCCTGCCACGATGGGCCGATCTGGTCCTGCTTCCTGTTGTCTGCCTGGCTGTAGCACTGATCGTCGCAGCGGGCGTTGTAGCGTTGGTGGGCCAAAACCCGCTGGACGTCATCACCGTGCTGGTGCGTGGTGCGTTTGGTACAGCACGCGGCCTCAGCTACACCTTCTATTACGCGACCACGTTCATCTTCACCGGGCTGGCCGTTGCCGTGGCCATTCACGGTGGCTTGTTCAATATTGGTGGGGAAGGGCAGGCGATCATGGGTGGGCTGGGCACCGGGCTGGCCGCGCTGTGGCTTGCGGCGTACTTGCCAGCGTGGTTGATGCTGCCCGTGATGCTGATTTTTGGCGCAGTGTTCGGCATGGTTTGGGCGGCGGTGCCGGGCTATTTGCAAGCCTACCGGGGCAGCCATGTGGTGATCACCACCATCATGTTCAACTTTATTGCCAGCAGTTTATTGGTGTACCTGCTGGTTAATCACCTGCGGCCCAAGGGCACGATGTCGGTTGAGAGCGTGTCATTTGAGCCGTCTGCCAAGCTGCCGGGCATGCACGATGCCTTGGCGTGGTTCGGCGTGCAGTGGCCGTCGTCACCGCTGAACTTGAGCGTCTTTCTGGCCTTGCTGGCAGCATTGGGTGTTTACCTTTTTTTGTGGCACACGCGAGCGGGCTTTCACCTGCGGGCGGTGGGATCCAGTCCGAGTGCGGCGGAGTACGCGGGCATTCGCTCCAAACGCCAGGTGATGGTGGCGATGGCGATCTCTGGCGCGCTGGCGGGTATGGTGGGCATGAACGAGATTGCCGGGGTTAACGGCAAACTGCTGCTGGAGTTTGTCAGCGGCGCAGGCTTCACCGGAATCGCCGTGGCCTTGATGGGACGCAATCACCCGGTGGGCATTATTTTTGCCAGCGTGCTGTTTGGCGCGCTCTACCAAGGCGGGGCCGAAGTAGCGTTTGAGATACGCGGTTTCAGCCGCGACATGGTGGTGTTGCTGCAAGGTTTTATCGTGCTCTTCTCGGGTGCGATGGCTTACGTGATTGCCCGGCCTGTGGGTTGGGTGCTCAATCTGGTCAACAAGCCAGTAGCCGTGGCCAAACCGGGAGCAGCCCATGGATGAGACGCTGTTTGGCGCGATGCTCGCCTCCACCTTGCGGGTGTCCACGCCGCTGATTTTTTGCGCGCTGGCGGGCTTGCTGTCTGAGCGTGCGGGCGTGGTGGACATTGGTCTGGAAGGCAAGATGTTGTTTGCTGCGTTTGCCGCAGGGGCCAGTGGTGCCGCATTTGGTTCTACCACGTTGGCGCTGGTTCTGGCGATGGCAGTGGCCGTTGCGCTGGCGTGGATGCACGGGCTGGCGTGTGTGAGCCATCGGGGTGATCAAGTGGTTTCCGGTGTCGCCATCAACATCATTGCGGCGGGTATGACGATGGTGCTGGGTATTGCCTGGTTTGCTCAGGGCGGCCAAACTCCACCGGTGTCCACGGCTGTGCGCATCCAGCCGCTTTTTCCACAAGCGGCTGAAGCACTCAGGGGCATTCCTTTTGTAGGTCCGTTAATCGGAGGAGGATTGCTCAGCCACAACGCGCTGGTTTACCTGGCCCTGCTGCTGGTCCCCGCGACCTGGTGGCTGCTGTTCAAGACGCGCTTTGGCTTGCGCTTGCGCGCGGTCGGAGAAAACCCCCAGATGGTGGACGCTGCTGGTGTTTCGGTGATTCGCCTGCGCTACGCGGCACTGACGTTGAACGGCATGCTCTGTGGCTTGGCGGGCGGCTACCTGGTGCTGGCACAGGCGGCTAATTTTTCCAGCAACATGACGGCAGGGCGTGGTTTCATGGCGCTGGCTGCTCTGATTTTTGGTCGCTGGCATCCAGTAGGTGCGCTGTGGGCGTGCCTGCTGTTTGGTTTTCTGGATGCTGCGGCCATTCGTTTGCAGGGCGTGCGCTTGCCCGGAATCGGTGAAGTGCCGGTGCAGGCGATTCAGGCCTTGCCCTATGTGTTGACGGTCGTGCTGCTGGCCGGATTCATTGGCAAAGCGGTAGCACCCCAGGCACTGGGTAAGCCATATTTGAAAGAGCGTTAGTCAACCGGGTGGCGGTAACGACGTTGAACATATCCCTGCTAAAGTTCAGCGCCTTGGAGGATTCATGAAATTTATATTGCCTTTGCTGCTCGCAGCAGGTTCGGTTACAGCCCCTGTCACGCTTTGTGCACAAAGCAAGCCCATCAAAATCGGAGAGATCAACAGCTATTCGAACATCCCACAGTTCACTGTGCCATACCGTCAGGGCTGGCAGCTTGCGGTGGAGCAGATCAACGCCTCGGGCGGCTTGCTCGGCCGCAAAGTCGAGGTCATTGCGCGTGACGACGGCGGCAAGCCCGAAGAAGCGCTGCGTCATGCGGTGGAGTTGACATCTAATGAAAAGGTTGACGTGCTGGCGGGTGGATTTTTGTCCAACGTCGGGCTGGCGCTGGCCGACCATGCGCAAAAGAGCCAACGCCTCTTTGTCGCCAGCGAGCCGCTGACTGACGCGATTGTGTGGGACAAAGGCAACCGCTACACCTTTCGTCTTCGCCCCAGCACCTACATGCAGGCCGCCATGCTGGTGGAAGAAGCCGCCAAGCTGCCCGCCAAGCGCTGGGCCACGATTGCGCCGAATTACGAGTATGGTCAAAGTGCCGTAGCCAGCTTCAAAGAGCTGTTGAAAGCCAAGCGGCCTGACGTCGAATTTGTCGGTGAGCAATGGCCTGCCCTGGGCAAACTCGATGCGGGCACCACCTTGCAGGCCACGATGCAAGCTAAGCCGGATGCGATCTTCAACGTCACCTTTGGTGCCGACCTGGCCAAGCTGGTGCGCGAGGGCAATCAACGCAACATCTTCCCCAAAACGCCTGTCGTCTCCATGCTGTCTGGCGAGCCCGAGTACTTGGAAGTGCTGAAAGACGAAACGCCCAAGGGCTGGATCGTGACGGGCTACCCCTGGGATCAAATCGACACGAAGGAGCATGCCTCCTTCACGGCCAATTACTACAAGAAGTTCAACGAGAACCCCAAGGTGGGCTCGGTGGTGGGCTATGCGACCATGCAAGCCATTTTTGCGGCGATCAAAAAAGCCAACAGCGTTGACAACGAGAAGCTCGTCGTCGCCATGCGCGGATTGAAATTCAGCACGCCCTTTGGCCCAGCCGAGTTCCGTGCGATTGACCAGCAATCCACCATGGGCGCTTTTGTCGGCAAGCTGGATCAGCGCGCAGGCAAAGGCACCATGGTGAATTGGCGCTACGCCGATGGCAAGGACTACATGCCCAAAGACGAGTACGTGCGCGCGCGCAGGCCTGCTGCGGCGATGAAGTAGGCGCGGCTGCAAACTTCGTTGCTTCATCACGTCACCATGCCGTCCACGGTTTTTGTCAAAGTCGCAGGTTTTCGGGATGCGGAGCGCCATGCGCTCAACACCGTTTTTCGGCTGTCGATGGATCGCGCGACCCAGTACCTGCTGTGGAGCCCCGACCTGCTGGTGTCGCCGCAGCTTGTGGTGTTGGATGTGGACAGCTACGAAGGCGGCATGGAGCTGGCGTCTCCAACGTTCAACAAGAAGCTCAAGCTCATCAGCGTGGGCCACCACCAGCCGGAGATAGCGTGGCGGCATTTTTCGCGGCCCCTGAACTGGATGGCCGTGGTGCAGGCGATGGATCAGCTTTTTACGAGTTCTGAAGGCACTGATTTCGACTTTGACACGGGAATGCGCACATTGGCCATTCCTGCGCCGGGAGTGCGCGCGTCCTTGTTGATCGACGTGGACAAAGCCCATCGCATGTACCTGCGTGCACGCCTGGCGTTGGCCGGTTTTGTCGAGGTACAAGAGACCACAAACAGTAGCGAGGCCATGCAGCAAGCGCGCCTGCGCAACTTTGACCTGGTGGTGGTGAATTTGGATCACCCCACCGAAGTCCACGGCTGGAAGCTGACGGAGCAACTGCTGTCCTTAGAGCCTGCAATTGGCTCCATTGTGCTAAGTACCCGCAACACCTCATGGCACTTGCAGGAACGGGCGGAGCTGGCGGGCTGCCGGGGCGTACTGGAGATTCCGTTTGATCCGGTACAAGTACAGGACATGCTTCGAAAGATATAGCTTGTTGCGCCTACCGAGTGCCGCGTAGCAATTTGGCCCAAGCGTGTGGCATCGGCAAGGGTTCATTGCCAATTTGTGCCACCAGGAGTTCTGCGCACAAGACTGACCAGCTCAAACCCCTGGAGCCAAACCCGCTGTTGACGCAGAGCGCTGGCTGCGCACCGGTGTTGAGCCGCCCGACCACAGGCATGCGATCTCGTGTGGTAAAGCGCGTGCCCTGCCAGGCTCGAATCGAGCCATCGACAATCCGCTGTGCCATCACCCCGGCGCTGGGCGGATACAGTTGGGCAAGCCGCGACAGGTTGGATTCATGCCCCTGCGCGGCAGTAGGCATCGCGTCACCCAACGCATACGTGGCACCTGCGAACCAGGCTGGGCCCCCATCCAACGGAACATCTGGGACCAGATGACCGAACCCATTGAGCGGGAAGGGCGGCAGGCTGGTTTGATCTGATTCCTGCTGCAACGCCCACGACACCTGGCCGTGAATGCGCTCCAACGGCTGGCGCAGCCCCATACCCGATCCAGCCAGCAAAGCGTCAATGCCACCCGCGCATGCAAGCACCACCAAACCGGCCTTCGCCAACACGGTGTTTTGCGAATCCCGCAAAGTCCACTCGTCGTCAATGCAGTTCATCGACGCGACCTGCGCGTTGCTCCGAAATTGAACGCCCGGC
>JANOTO010000476.1:0-8770 GCA_031416395.1 Rhodoferax sp.
TGGCCCTGCACCCGTCAGAATCACGACGCGGATCGACGTGTCCAAGGTGATGGCGGCGCAGGCATCGACCAGCTCTTGTACGGCCGTGTTGCCTGTCAACGCGTTGCGCGTCTCAGGCTGGTTCATGATGAGGGTGAGCACGCCACCGGCGCGGCTGGATTGGAGAAACGATGCCATGAGTTTCCTTAAAGTTCAGTGTTCAGTTGATGGTTCGCAAAATGTCCAGTGTGTGGGGTAGCTCAGTCCCACCTTGCGGCGAATTCAGTACCGCCTGCCCCAGCACCTCGTGCCAATAGGACTCACTGCCCGCTTGCAGCCGCCACGCGTTGAGTCGCCGCGTAAAGAGTTGCAAATCGTAATCCGCCGTGAAGCCAATCGCACCGTGAATCGAATGCGCGATTGCTGTGACCTCCACCGCCGCTTCACTCGCGCGTGCCTTCGCAATCGAGACATTAATCAGGTCAGGTCGACCACCCGAAGCGCTGCAACCAATTTGCGCAGCCATACGCGCCGCCAACACTTGCTCGGCCATCACCGCAAGCTGGTGTTGAATCGCCTGAAACTTGCCCAGCGGCCTGCCAAACTGCTGGCGATCATTGGCGAATTGCAGCGTCATCTCCAGCACGCGCTGCATCGCGCCGGCCATCTGCGCGGCGACTAGGCAAGCGGTCAATTCCAAATCCGGCTCCTTATGCAACGCGCGGTGCACAATCATCTGCGGCAATGGCACAGGCAACAGAAAGCGGCCACACAGTTCAAAAATAGGAAAGACCTGCGCGAGACTCAAGCCTGCGCCACCTTGCGATTCCGCCACCATCACATCGGCAAAACCAGATTGCGCCAGCACCGCCATCAGCGCACCCCGCTGCGGCCCGCTAGATCCTTCGCCTTCTATGGCTCGAACGACCGATGGTGGGCAATGCGCCTGCAGCAGATCACGCAAAGGCTCAATCAGTTCTTTCATCGCAACCCCAAGCCTCGCGCGATCATGCCGCGCAGAATGTCACGCGTGCCACCGCGCAGTGAAAACGATGGAGCGATCTGTGTCAAATAGTTCACTGTAAGCAAAACTTCAGCGGGTATCTGCGCTTGTTGCTCCGGCGAGTCGCCAAACAGATCATCGGCAATCAGCGTCGGCATCAATTGCTCCAGCGTCGTGCCCAGCTCTTTGGCCAGCGCCGCCTCCACCACCGGGCTCTCACCGCGTACCAGCTTGTCGGTGACCGCAATCGACAGTGCTCGCAGCGGCGCGAGGTGGCTGAAGAGCTTGCCCACCAATGGCGCAGAGCGTTGATGCCGCGCCGGGTCTGATCGCAGCCACGCCAGCCACTGATCCATCAATACGATGCTGGAGTAAATCCGCTCCGGCCCACTGCGCTCAAAGGCAAGCTCGGCCGTCACCTGCGCCCAGCCGCCGCCCTCCAACCCCACCAGCGCGTCGTCTGCCAACGCCACATCGTCAAAAAATACCTCGCAAAACTGACTGTCGCCGCCCAAGTCCTTAATGGGCCGAACGGTGATGCCCGGCAACGATAAATCAACAATGACCTGCGACAACCCCTTCTGCCGATCTTCCAACGTGCCCGACGTGCGCACCAGCGCAATCATGTACTGGCAGTTATGCGCATTGGTCGTCCAAATCTTCTGGCCATTGAGCCTCCAGCCCGAGTCGGTTTTGGCAGCCCGCGTCTTCACACTTGCCAAGTCCGAACCCGCATTGGGCTCACTCATACCAATGCAGAAAAACGCCTCGCCTTTGCAAATGCGCGGCAGGTAAAACCGCTTCTGCGCCTCAGTCCCGTACTTCAAAATCAAAGGCCCGCTTTGCCGATCCGCAATCCAGTGCGATCCCACCGGCGCGCCAAAATTCAGAAACTCCTCCACCAGCACAAATCGCGCAAAAGCGCTGCGCCCGCCGCCGCCATATTCCCTGGGCAAGGTGATGCCCAACCAGCCCTTGTTTGCCAGCGCACGGCTGAAGTCAGCGTCGTAGCCGGACCAGGACTTGGCGCGGATGTGGGCTGGGATCCTCTTCATCGCCTGCGTGAGGAACGCGCGCACTGGGGCGCGCAAGGCTTCGTCCTCGGGGGGGATCGGTGTGACGGTCAGGGAATCAAGTGCGGTCATGAGCTAGGCGCAATTTGGTTACTGTATGGTTTGAGCAAGGAAACGCCAGCAACGTCACTTCGTGTGCCGACGCGACGCGGTGCGAAGATTGATGGAGGTGGCATGTCAGACATTTGAAATCTCATAGCTGATTACGCTGCGCCTTGTCCTACACGACGCTGCGCCCATTTCCGATGCAGCGTGTTTGTCGATTTTGGTAGTCTGGAGTCACCGCAACAGGAGATTATTTTGAATACCATTATCTACATCGTCGGGTTGGTTGTCGTCATTGGCGCTGTCCTAGCATTTTTTGGGCTACGCTGAACTGAATGAGGGCTGGTCGGCCCCGTTCGGCGGATCCACCTGAGCCAGCAACTTGTCCATCAGCAAGACCCGCGCTTGCGCAGCCAAGGTTCGAGCTTCAACTTGTCGTTAACCGAGCGCATCCTGCTCAAGATGCCAGCGAGTCAATATACGCAGCGTAACCATAGCTGCGGTTCTTCCTCTGCCCAGTCTGCTCAGTCACGATTGATAAGCCTCCCGGCACCTCGTCCGCCGCGTCGGCGTTGGGGAAACTGGTGCCCAGCGTCTGGCGCAGGTGCGCAAAGTACGCATGGTGTTAAAGAACTCTTTAATGTGCAAAATCAAACTAAAGCAGTCTTTAATAAGAATACTGGCATTTAAGACCGTTTGAATACCCGTTCAACGGATCCCCATCACATCCGCGTCACCACCCCCATCACCACCGAAATAGTAACCACCCCCAGCACCGTAGACACCGCCACCCCCGCCGTCACCAGCTCCTGGGCCACCTCGTAGCGCTGCGAGAACATGAATACGTTGGCACCGATGGGCAGGGAGGCGGCGACGATCATCACGGTGAGGGGCAGGCCCGTCACACCCATGGCCCAGCCCAGTGCCGCGACAAGGGCGGGCAGGGCCAGATTTTTGACCAGCGCCAAGCCCAGCGCGCCTTTGAGCTGCGCGCCGATGCGGGCAGTGGCCAGCGTGGCACCGACCAGCACCAGCGCCAACGGGCCCATCGCATTGCCCAGCAGCAGCAACGGGCGGTCGATCACCTCCGGCAGTACCCAACCGGTCTGCGCAAACAGCAGGCCGATGATGATGGGCAGGGGCACGGGGTGAAGAATGCCGTTGCGTAACGCGCCCACAATCATGCGCGCCATGCGCCGCCTGCGCGAGCCTGCGTCGTCGTCGCTTTCTGGCGGGATTTTGGAGGCGGCTTCATGCGCCACAGCGAGCTCCAGCATGACGGTTGCCAGCGTCAGCATGATGAGCGCGTGCAGTGAAATCAGCGTGAACAGCGTCACCAACCCGGCCTCGCCATACGCCAGGCCAACTAGCGGGATGCCAATGGCCACCGTGTTGCTGAACGTGGCCGCCAGTGCCACCACTGCGGCGCGGCGCGTCGCACCCTGCCAGATCAGCATAGCGGCGAACAGCAAAATCGCGGCGGCGAAGTAAACCGCCACCGGCTTGAAATCCAGCCGCTCGACATGCACCGTGCTCATGGTGCGAAACAGCAACGCGGGTGTGAGCACCGTAAACACCAGCGCTGCGAGGTCTTTGGTGGCTTCTGCTCTTATGTAACCTGCACGGCCAGCTATAAACCCAATAGCGATCAGCAAGACAACAGGGATCAGGGAAGACAGGACGATGGGGTTCATGGGCAGTAAGAGATCAGCAAACCGAGTCTACCAACGGTGATCGGGGAAACTGGATAATCACCCATGACCATCGACGTGCCGCCCTCCACTCCCGAGCCCTCGCCGCACGTGCGCCGCGTGCGCTACCAGGGCACGCACCCGCGCCAGTTTGAAGAAAAGTACAAAGAGCTGGACCCGGTGAGGCATGCGCAAGAGATCCAAAAAGTGATGGATCGCGGGCAAACGCCTGCGGGCATGCATCGCTCGATCTGCGTCAAGGAGATTCTGGAGATTTTGAATCCGCAACCCGGCGAAACGGCGCTGGATGCCACGCTGGGTTTTGGCGGACATGCGCAGGAAATCTTGTCGCGCTTGCTGCCCGGTGGTCGCCTGCTGGGCCTGGACGTTGACCCGCTGGAGCTGCCACGCACTGAGGCGCGCTTGCGCAAGCTGGGGTTTGATGAATCAGCATTTGTCGTGCGCAGGATGAACTTCTCAGAGATCGCGACGCTGTTGCCCGAAGCGGGTGGCGGCTTTGATGTCGTGCTGGCCGACTTGGGCGTATCGTCCATGCAGATTGACAACCCGGCGCGCGGCTTCAGCTTCAAGACCGATGGCCCGCTGGATTTGCGGCTCGACCCAAGCCAGGGCCAATCGGCCAGCGAGCTGCTGCTGTCTGTCACCCGCGCGCGTTTGCGTGATCTGCTGATCGACAACTCTGACGAGCCGTTTGCGATTCCGCTAGCCGCCGCATTGCAAGGCCAGTACATCGAAACGACGACCCAACTCGCCACGCTGATCCGCGACACTTTGAACGCCTCCTTCAAGCGCAACATGCCGCCCGACGAGCGGGAGGCAGAGACCAAGAAGGCCTTGCAACGCACGTTCCAGGCCTTGCGCATTGAAGTGAACAACGAGTTTGGCGTGCTGGACCAATTTTTGGCTGCACTGCCGGGTTGCTTGAAGCCCGGTGGCCGTGTGGTGATCATGAGCTTTCACTCCGGTGAAGACCGCCGCGTGAAAAAAGCCTTTCAATCTGGCGAGCGCGATGGCACCTATGCGCGGGTTGCGCCGGAGTTGATTCGCCCCTCGTTTGAAGAACAGCGTGCCAACCCACGGTCTAGCTCGACCAAGCTGCGCTGGGCCGTTCGGGCGTAGCATCACGCCATAGCCATTGGGATACAAATGTCAAGCACACCATTGAACACCGTCACGACCAAACCAACCCGGCGTATTGACGATCTGCCCGGCCCGCGTGGCATTCCGTTTTTTGGCAACGCCTTGCAGGTCAGCGTCTCGCGGATTCATCAGGACATGGAGCAGTGGGCACTGCAGTATGGCAAGCTGTTCAAAGTCCGACTGGTCAACCGCAAAGTGCTGGTCATTGCCGACCACGAGCTGTTCAGCGCGGTGATGAAAGACCGCCCGCACGGCTTTCGGCGCACGCCGATGCTGGGCATCATCAGCACCGAGCTCGGTTTGCCGCAGGGCGTGTTCAGCGCCGAGGGAGACGACTGGCTGCGTCAGCGGCGCATGGTGATGGCCAGCTTTTCGCCCAGCCACGTTCGCTCATACTTCCCGTCGCTGGTCAAAGTCACGCTGCGTTTGCGTGAGCGCTGGCAGGCTGCCGCGCAATCGAAACAAGCCATCAACCTGCAGGCCGATTTGATGCGCTTCACGGTCGATGCGATCTCGGGCCTGGCCTTTGGCAAAGACATCAACACGCTGCAAGCCGGCGACGACATCATCCAGCGCCACCTGGACAAACTGCTGCCCAACGTCTTCAAGCGCGCCTTCGCACCGATTCCGATTTGGCGTTTTTACAAGCGCCGCATTGACCGCGAACTGGAGGCCAGCGTCGCGGTCATCAAAACCAGCTTGCACGAGTTCGTAGCGCAGGCCCGCGCGCGCCTGCGCGATGAGCCGCTGCCACCCGAGCAGCCGCCACGCAACTTGCTGGAGGCCATGATCATCGCCGCTGACCAGCCCGACAGCGGCCTGGGCGATAGCCAGGTGGTGGGCAACGTACTGACCATGCTGCTCGCCGGGGAGGACACCACCGCTAACACGCTGGCGTGGATGATCCATCTGCTCAAACTCAATCCACAGTGCCTCGCGCGCCTGCAAGTCGAAGTGCGAACCCTCGCACCCGACCCCGCACGGTTCACGATGGAGCTGATGGACAGCCTGCCCTATCTGGATGCCTGCGCCAGCGAAACCATGCGCCTCAAACCCGTGGCGCCGTTCATGCCACTGATGGCGTTGCGCGAGGCCCAAGTGGGCGATGTGACGGTGCAACGCGGCGATGTCGTCATGGGCCTGCTGCGCCACGACAGCGTGAGCGAACCGCTGTTTGCCAACCCCCAAGCCTTCATGCCCGAGCGATGGCTGGTGGATGCACCGCAGCCGCTTTCCACCGAGGCCAAACGCGCCGCCATGCCGTTTGGTTCCGGCCCGCGCATGTGCCCAGGCCGCTATCTGGCGCTGTTGGAGATGAAGATGGCGATGGCGATGTTGCTGAGCAGTTTCGACATTGAAGCCGTTGACACGCCCGATGGTCTGCCCTCGCAGGAGCTGATGGCCTTCACCATGAATCCGGTGGGGTTGACGATGCGCTTGAACGCACGGTGAGGAAGGCGATGTTGAGATTCAGAATGCTATATTATAAATAGCATTGTATGCAAGTTATTCGAGAGCTAGAGGCCAAAAACGTCATATATTTGATGAAATTTGGCCTTTTCAAGCTCAAAACTAACCCGCAGGTTAATTTTTAGCTGATTTTCAGGTCAATCGATCCCCATCTTCAAAAGCTCGCCTGCAAGCCCAGCTTGAGCGTTCTTCCTGGCAACGGCGCCTTGCCCGGCGCGGTTTGCGTGAGGATGGATGTGGCGGAATACGCCAGCTGATCGCTCAGGTTGTCGATCTTCGCAAACCACAAAAGCGTGCTGGCCCCCAGCTTTTGCTGATAGCGCAACGACGCATTCAGTATCGTGTAGGCAGCCGTCGTCGGCTGACCCAGCGCGACATCATTCTGCGCCGCTACATGGTTGATGCCAAAACGCGCACCCCATGCCCCTTGCGACCACGCCAGTGCGGCACCTAGACGCGCGGGTGCAATGCGCGGCAGGTTTTGGCCAGTGGTCGTGTTGGTGGCGCGCACCAGGTCGGCACTCAACGCCAAGTCCAGCACATGTCCACTGATTTGCCCTGCATCAATCAAGCGGATATTGCCGCTGGCCTCCAGCCCGGTAAAGCGCGCGCCAACCTGGGCGTAGGCAAATTCCGGCAAGATGCCCGCCACGCCGCCAGACTCCAGCGAGGTGTTGTCGCCATTGCCTGAATCGGTGACGCTGACTCCGGCACCGCCATTGCCATCGCTGTCGCGCAACACGCCCGTTGCATCCAGCGCAATGTAGTTGTTGAACTGGTTCACGAAGGCGCTGATGCCAAAGTTGTTCGCCCCACGTGCCCACTTCACGCCAATGTCGAGGTTGGTCGACTGCTCTTTGCCGAAGTTGGCATTGCCGACTTCATATGCGTTGGTCGCGATGTGCGGGCCGTCGGCAAACAGCTCGTAGTCTTTGGGTGAGCGTTCGCTGTACGAGAGGTTACCGGTCAACTGCCACTGCGGCGCAACATTCCAAAGCGCGCCCACCGCATAGCTGGTCGGGCTGAAACTGCGGCTGGCGGGTGTGAACCGTGCCACTTGCGGGTTGCCTTGTGACTCAACGTTAACCGACTCAACCCGCGCGCCAAGGCTCAACTTGCCCCAACTTGTGGTCAGCTCCTCGTGCGCAAACAACGCCGACTGGCGTGTGCTGCTGTAGGGTGCAAAGGCCTCCGCACCATCGGCAGAAAATTGTGATTGATCCAACTGCACGCCCACCACGCCGTCCAGCGCGCCGAGCTTGGCATGACGCGCCTGTAGGCGAAGGTCGCTGCCGGTGTTTTTGAACACGGTGCCGGCCGTGTTGCCCTCGAACTCGGTGTGCTGGTAATCGCTGCGGCTGGCCTGTGCTTTGATGCTTTGAAGAAAGCCACCCAGACCTCTGACTTCGCCCTCAATCGCGTAGCGGCGCGACTGCATGTCGATGGTGACCGCATCCTCCGCCACCGTGCCGTAGTTCGAGCGGAAATCACTGGCCGACAAGCCCACATAACCCTGGTTGAAAAAGACTGATCCGCCCACCGCACCGCCCGAGGCCGTCGCGGCAGAGTTGCAAATCTTGCGTTGCAACGCGGGCGATGTCGCCTTGGTACAGGCCAGATCAATCGGCACAGATACATCGTCCGTTCTGCGGCCAAATACATCAACGTGCAGGGCGTAACGGTCCGTGCCACCCTCCAGCAACAGGCCCGCGCGCTTTTCTGCGTTACCAGAGCCGATGCCGACATCAATCTTGCCGGTCACACCACCTTTGGCATCAAACAACGCCTCGCGCGGAATGCGGTTGTCGATGATGTTGACTACGCCGCCCACCGCGTTGCCGCCGTACAGCAGGGCACCAGGCCCGCGCAGCACTTCAATGCGCTCCATGCTGATCGGGTCGCTGGGCACGGCGTGGTCAAAGCTCAAACCCGATGCATCCAGGCTGCTTCCACTGTTTTGTAGGATGCGAATGCGATCTCCATCCAGCCCGCGAATCACCGGGCGGCTGGAATTGGGGCCAAAGTAGGTGCTGCTGACACCCGGCGTGCCATCCAGCGTTTCGCCCACGGTCGATTGCGAACGCAGCAGCAGGCCTTGGCCCGAGTACTGTGCAGCAGGTGTTATTAAATCTGTAGCGCCGAGCGGATTGCCGGTGACGGTGACTTCTTTGAGCGTGACGGTGGCGGGCCGGGGCGCAGCAGGTGCAGCCTGCTGCGCCTGCGCACCGGCCGATACGAGAATGAGAATGGCGATGCCCACAGCATGACGCACGAATGTATTTTTCATGAAAACCTCGGAGAGAAAATGAAATGAGCAACTGCCTGTGGACTTTCCCCATCCATGGGCA
>JANOTO010000477.1:0-21645 GCA_031416395.1 Rhodoferax sp.
TGGTCGGCACCGCGCCGATGGTGCTGGCCACCCACGTCGGCTCGCCCTACAAGACTTTTGCCGATGTGACAGCAGCCGCCAAAACCAAGGCCGGGGTGAGCTACGGCACCATTGGCGCGGGCAGCCTGGGCCACTTGGCGATGGTGCTGCTGGGCAAAAACGCCAACCTCGACTTCCAACACATCCCCTACAAAGGCGGTGGCCCGCTGATGACGGATGCCGTCGCCGGGCACGTGCCGCTGTCAATCGGCTCGGTCTTCGTCACCAAGCCCCACATCGACAGCCAGCGCATGCGCCCGCTGGTGGTCACCACCTCAAAACGCTCGCCTGATCTGCCCAACGTGCCCACGCTGGCCGAGAGCGGTTTTGCCGGATTTGAAGCCCCCGCCTGGTGGGCCGTGATGGCCCCGGCCAAGACCCCGCCCGAGATATTCAGCCGCATGAACGACGAGCTGAACAAAGTGCTGCGCTTGCCAGAAGTCGCCAAGCGCCTGGACGCTCAGGGCATCGACGTGGTGGGCGGTACTCCTGATGCCGCCCGCGTGTTCATCGAGAAGCAGATGGATATTTGGGGCAAGGTGGTGCGCGATAACGGGATCAAGGCGGATTAACTCCCCACCCCCAGCGGCACCAAAATCCGCGCCACCATGTTGTACGTGGCAATCGCGGTGGTGATTTCCACGATCTGGGTCGTGTCGAAGTGTGCGTTCATGGTGGCGAACACGGCATCTGACACCTTCACGTCCAGCGTGACTTGCACGGCGTACTCGATCACGGCGCGTTCTTGTGCGCCGAAGGCGGCATCAGCCACCACACCGCGCGGGTTGGCGGACATGAAGCGCTCCAGCGCGTCGAGTTCCGCTTGGGTGCCGCCCGCAGCCAAAAAATCAGGCGCGTGGTGTTTGTATTCGTAGGCGGCACCGGTCAGGTAGGCCACGCACAGGATGCCCAGCTCGCGCAGTTTGCGGCTGGTGGGCAGGCCGGTGCGCACTGCGCCCATGTAGGTGTTCCAGCCGCGCGCGATGGGCTCACTCCACATTAGCACGTGGTCTAGCTCAATCATCTTGCCGCCACGGCGCTTCAGCACGGCGTCGATCAGATCTTGCGGTTGGGGTTTGAGGTCGGCGGACCAATCGGGGATGTGCATGGATAACTTTCAAAAAAGTGGGTGGAAAGTTGGTGTGAAGGCACCCCAAGGATAAAGGGATAATCCTGCGCATGCGAATCCAATTTACAAAAATGCAAGGCGCGGGCAACGACTTTGTGGTGCTTGACGAGACACGCGAGCGCTTGAATCTGAATGCGGCGCAGTACCGCTTTTTGGCCGACCGGCACTTCGGTGTGGGGGCCGACCAGGTGCTGACGGTGCTGCCATCACCCGCGAAAGATGTCGATTTTGAGTACAAAATCCACAACGCCGATGGCGGCGAGGTTGAGCAATGCGGCAACGGCGCGCGCTGTTTTTTAAGCTTTGTTCGCGCCAACAAGCTGACGACGAAATCGCGCGTCAAAGTGCAAACTCTGAACCGTCTGCTTGAGTTGCAAATGCAGCCCGACGGCCAAGTCACCGTGGACATGGAGAAGCCCACGTTTGAGCTGGCCCAGGTGCCGTTCATCCCACCCGGCCTGCAATCGCAAATGACCGACGAATGGCAAGTGTGGAGCCTGATCCTGGAGGGGCGCGAGCGGGACGGGTCTGACAACGGTCTGGTGTCTGTCGCGGTCGTCTCCATGGGTAACCCGCACGCGGTGATGCTGGTGGAAGACGTGGACACGGCCTCCGTCGGCACCGTAGGCCCGCGTGTGCAGCGGCACACCGCGTTTCCGCAAGGGGTTAATGTCGGTTTCATGCAAATCCTGGGTCGCACCCACATCCGCCTGCGTGTGTACGAGCGCGGTGCGGGCGAGACGCTGGCCTGCGGCACCGGGGCGTGCGCGGCGGTGGTCTGCGGCATTCGGCTGGGGCTGCTGGATGCGACTGTCAAAGTGCATACGCGTGGCGGCGAATTGACCATCCAATGGGCGGGCGGCGACGCATCGGTGATGATGACCGGCCCCGCCACCAGCGTTTTCAGTGGCGAAATCGACATTCCAGACAATCTATGACTACAACACTTACCAACCCCGTGAGCGAGGGCGACATCGCCAATTACCTCGCCAACTCGCCCGATTTTTTTGAGCGCCACGCCGAGCTGCTGGCCGCCGTGCATTTGAGCAGCCCGCACAACGGCCGCTCGGTCAGCCTGCAGGAGCGCCAGGCCGAGATGCTGCGCGACAAGATCAAGGCGGGCGAGCGGCGCATGATGGACATGATCCGCAACGGCAGCGAGAACACCTTGCTGTCCGACAAGCTGCTGAACTGGACGCGCAGCCTGTTCTTGGTCAACGATGCGTTTGCCCTGCCCGACTGCATTGCGGGCGAAATCAAAGACCAGTTCATGGTGCCGCAGGTCGCCATCAAAGTGTGGGATGTCGCCCCCGCCTTCGCGCACGCGGAGTTTGCGCAAGGCGCGAGCGACGATGCCAAGCTGTTCGCGTCGTCCATGGCGGAGCCCTTTTGCGGGCTGAACACGGGCTTTGAAGCCGTCTCCTGGCTGCAAGACGCGCCCGCTGCGGTCTCCTTGGCCATGCTGCCTTTGCGCATGCGCGAGCCAGGCCAAACCTGGGGCGGCATGGCGCAAATCTCAGCACCGCTGGCCAGCACGATGCAACCCGCGTTGCTGCCCGCTTTTGGCATGCTCGTGCTTGCATCGCCCGACCCGCAGCGCTTCAACAGCAGCATGGGTACCGATTTTCTGGAACGCATCGCCGAGCTGTCCAGCGCGGCGTTGTCCAGACTGAGGTAGTCGTTGGACTCGGCAGACCGCCCGGCGCTGGTTGAACGATATCTTGAACACGTCCGCGTTCAAAAACGTCTGGCCCAAAGAACCGTTGAGCTGTACACGCTCGACCTGCAAAAGCTCAACGAATTTGCCGTCAAATCCAAAGTCGACCTGCTGGCTGTACAAAACGCGAACATCCGCCATTGGGTCGTGCAGATGCACAGCAGCGGTCGCACCGGGCGCGGGATTGCGCTGATTTTGTCGGGCTGGCGCGGCTTCTACACCTGGTTGGGCCGCGAAGGCCTGATCGATGCCAACCCGGTGCTTGACGTGCGTGCCCCCAAAGCGCCCAAGCCCTTGCCCAAGGCGCTGAGTGTGGACGATGCCGTCGCGCTGGCGAGTTTTCACGATGTTGACCAAGACCCCTGGCTGCAAGCGCGCGATGCAGCTATCGTCGAGCTGCTGTACGGCAGCGGCCTGCGCGTGGGCGAACTGGTGGGCCTGGATGCAGCGGCAGGCCCCAAAGCGCGCGGCTGGATCGACCTGCCAGCGGGCGAGGCCCACGTGCTGGGCAAAGGCTCCAAGCGCCGCAGTGTGCCCGTTGGAACGAAGGCGATTGAAGCTCTCACCGCCTGGCTGGCCGTGCGCGATCAGGTGCAGCAGTCTGCGGTGGAAGAAGACCAGGCGGCGTTGTTCAAAGGCAAAAACGGCACCCGATTGACCGCGCGGTCCGTCTGGGGTCGCCTGCGCAGTCGCAGCCAGCAGGCGGGCTTGCCCACCCCCGTCCACCCGCACATGTTGCGCCACTCGTTTGCCAGCCACGTGCTGCAGTCCAGCGGCGACCTGCGCGCGGTGCAGGAGCTGCTGGGCCACGCCAACATCACCACCACACAGGTTTACACGCGGCTGGATTTTCAGCATCTCGCCCAGGTGTATGACACCGCGCATCCGCGCGCGCATACTAAGCCGCGAGTGCCGAAATAGCACCGCTAGCGTTGGCTTACTACATTTGTAGTCAAATTTCAATAAAAATTAACCTATAAGTTAATTTTTATTGAAACCACACTCAAAACCCTGAATTATGAATAAAATGTGCCTCTAGCTCTCGTCTAATTTGCGTAGATTGCTATTTAATACATAGCATGTTGCTTCAATAGTCACTCGTCAGCCATCCAAACCATGAAAACCATCCGTCTCAAAGAAGGCAAAGAGCGCTCGCTCTTGCGCCGCCACCCGTGGGTGTTTGATGGCGCGGTGCAAAGCGGCGGTGGCGACGCGGGTGAGACGGTGCGTGTCACCTCCCACGCGGGGGAGTTTTTGGCTTGGGGTGCTTGCAGCCCGGCTTCCAAAATCCGCGTGCGCGCGTGGAGTTTTGTCGAGACTCAGCGCATTGATGCGGCTTTTTTGGCGGCCACCTGCGCCGCGGCGGTGAAGGCGCGGGCGCGGTTTGACATCCAAAGCGATGCGCTGCGCCTGGTGCACGGCGAGTCTGACGGCTTGCCGGGCTTGATTGTGGACCGTTATGGCGACACGCTGGTGGCGCAATTCCTGTCAGCCGGGGCAGAGCGCTGGAAGGCGGTTTTGTGCGACGCGCTTTTGGCCGCCACGGGGTTGACGAAGATTTATGAGCGCTCCGATGCCAGCAGCCGCGCTCTGGAAGGCCTGCCCGAAGTCAAAGGCTGGCTGCGGGGCTCGGGCGAAACAGACGTGATGTTGCAAGAACACGGCTGGAAACTGGCCGTCAACATCGCCGAGGGGCACAAAACCGGGTTCTACCTCGACCAGCGCGACAGCCGCAAAAAGTTTGCTGATTACTGCGCGCGTTTGCAGTTCAAGCGCGTACTTAACTGCTATTGCTACACGGGAGGGTTTACCGTGGCGGCGCTGTCAGCGCAGTCTCAGGGTATGCACATCACGTCGATTGACTCATCCGGCCCCGCATTGCAAAAGGCCGCCCGAAACGTCGCGTTGAATGGCTTTGATGCCGCGCAGACAACCTTCCTTGATGCCGATGTCAATGCCTCGCTGCGCCAGTTTGTCGACCAGGGTAAGACCTTCGATGCCATCGTGCTCGACCCGCCTAAGTTTGCACCCACTAGCGCGCATGCCGAGCGTGCGGCGCGCGCGTACAAAGACATCAACCGCCTGGCCTTCAAGCTGCTGGAGCCGGGTGGCGTGCTGTTCACTTATTCGTGCTCGGGCGGCATCAGTGCCGACCTGTTCCACAAAATCGTGGCATCCGCCGGGGCGGACGCGGGCGTGGATGGGTTTATCACGGAACGACTCGGCGGCGCGCCGGATCACCCGATGACGATTGCCTTCCCCGAGGGCGAATACCTCAAGGGGCTGGTGGTGATGCGCAAATTCACTTGAATTGACCGCTAAACTCCTCACCTGTATGAGTTGCTTGCGAACCTATTCGCGTGACCCCTATTTATCAAGAACTGAGACACCATGAGCCTGATTCCTGCCACCATCCTGACCGGATTTCTCGGTTCGGGCAAAACCACGCTGTTGAAGCGCGTGCTCTCGGAGGCGCACGGCCAGAAAATCGCCGTCATCGAGAACGAGTTTGGCGAGGAGAACATTGACAGCGACATCCTGGTGTCAGAAACCAAGGAGCAGATCATCCAGATGAGCAACGGCTGCATCTGCTGCACCATCCGCGAAGATCTGCGTGGCGCGCTGCGCGATCTGGCCGAGAAAAAGCGCAAGGGCGAGCTGGATTTTGACCGTGTGGTAATCGAAACCACCGGCTTGGCAGACCCTGGCCCCGTCGCGCAAACCTTTTTCATGGACGAAGAAATCGCTGAAAGCTATTTGCTGGATTCGATCCTCACGTTGGTGGATGCCAAGCATGCCGCAGGTCAACTCAACGACCGCCAGGAGGCGCGCCGCCAGGTGGGCTTTGCCGACCAAATCTTTATCAGCAAGACCGATCTGGTCGCCAAAGACGAAGTGGATGCGCTGATGCACCGCCTGAAGCACATGAACCCGCGTGCGCCGCAGAAAGCCGTGCATTTTGGCGAGGTGTCACTGGCCGAAGTGTTTGACCTGCGCGGTTTCAACCTCAATGCCAAGCTGGACATTGACCCGGACTTTTTGAAGGACGACGATCACGACCACGCTGGACATGATCACGAAGGCCACGAGGGTCATGACGCTCATGAAGGTCATAACCATGCCGAGGGCGAGCATTGCGATCACCCCTCGCACGCCAAAGACGGGGTGAATGACACCCATGGCCACCACCATCACCACGACGATGACGTGAAGAGCTTCGTCTTCAAGTCGGCCCGCCCCTTCGATGCGGCCAAGCTGGAAGACTTTTTGGGCGCCATTGTCAACATTTACGGCCCGCGCATGCTGCGCTACAAGGGCGTGCTGCACATGAAGGGCACCGAGCGCAAGGTGATTTTCCAGGGCGTGCATCAGTTGATGGGCAGTGATCTGGGGCCGCCATGGGGCGAGACGGAGGCACGCGGCAGCAAAATGGTGTTTATCGGCATCGACCTGCCCAAAGACATTTTTTTGCAAGGCATGGAACAGTGCCTGGCCTGATGGCTTGTGGCGTAACTCATCGCACCTGAACGGATAGTACAGATGATTGTCTCGATTTTGCAACTTATGGGTTTCAGGAATTCGAAACCTGTACACTCGCGCGCCAGCGAAAACTCTGAATTAGTGCATGCGCAGGCAAATTCTGCAAGGAGAACAGACGTGAAAGCTAAAGTCGGCAGCCCCAAAGTGGCAGCCAAAGTGCCAGGGAAGGCGCTAGCCAAGGTGGTCAATGTCTCAAAAGGCAAGCCAGCCGAACAAGCTGCACCAAAAAAGGCCTTGAAAGTGTCAAAAACGCAAAAACAAGAGCAGAAGTCATCAGGCAAGTCGGTGTCGAAGGCCGTTGCAAAGGTCGTTACGAAAGTTGTCGCAAAAGTTGTCTCAAACGCCAAGCCGCCCAAAGGGGTATCCAAGGCATTGCCGTCGGCGCTGAAAAATACCGCCGCGAAAGCTGCTGTTAAAGCAGCGACCAAACCCCCTGCCAAACCAGTTACCAAGCCAGTTGCCAAAGTCGCCGCAAAGGTCGCCGCTAAGGTCGTCTCCAAGGTCGCGCCGAAAGCAGCAGGCAAAACAACCAACCCGAAGTCGTCAGATAAAGCTGCCGCGAAAAATGTGACCGAAGTATTGAAAAGAAAAATTGAACCCAAGGGCTCCACCGTCGCGAGCGCAAAAGCGGCTGCCACGGTCAAACCGGTTGCGGCCCCCGTGATTGCGGCGCAGCCCGCGGTGGCGGCTGTTTTGGCACCCAAAGCGGGTCGTCCGTCGTCACGCCTGGCGCAATTGACCGTGGTTGGCATGGCGCAGTCGGTCGCATCCACGGCTGCCAAATCCAGCTACTCTCAAACCGTGGCCCTGCCGGTGATCGTGCCGTCTATGACGATGGCCGCCAAAAAGGATCCCAAGCTGGCCAACAACTGGAAAACCAAGCCGGTTGAGCAGTTGACCGACCCCGAGTTGCTGTCCATGCCCGATTCCGAATACATGAACGACAAGCAGATGGCGGTGTTCCGCCTGAAGCTGTCGATCTTGAAGCAGGACATCCTGAACAGCGCGTCCGATACCACCGAGCACCTGCGCGAGGACACGGTAGTCGTGCCCGACCCGGCGGATCGCGCCACGATTGAAGAAGAGCACGCGCTGGAGCTTCGCACCCGTGACCGCGAGCGCAAGCTGCTCAAGAAGATCGAGCAGTCCATCAACCGCATTGACGCGGGCGACTATGGCTACTGTGATGAAACCGGTGAACCGATTGGCGTGGGGCGCCTGCTGGCCCGCCCCACCGCCACGTTGTCGCTTGAAGCGCAGCAGCGGCGCGAGCTCAAGCAGAAAATGTTTGGGGATTAGCCGCAACGTCGCACCCAGTGTGACCTGCAACTTTTTTCTGAATCGAAATTCGAGTACGCTCTGATCATTATGGCCACCAAAGACAATCCAACGGGTTTGCTCTCCAAAGTGGCTAAGTTCGTGCGCAACCCGATGACGAACTGGGCCGATCTGGACAGCCAGCCCGCCCCGGCGGACAGTGGCTACAGCAAGCAGGCCCTCAAGGAGATGATTGAGCGCAAGCGGCAAAATGATTTCGTGCGCAAGCGCGAGTTTGACCAGTTGCGCAAGCTCAGAAGCCGTGACCCAGGGGCACGTTCCGAATCGGCCGGGCGACCTTCGTTTTTCCAGACCAGTATTCCGGCCAACATTGGCGAGCGCGCTGTCACTCTCAAGAAGATCGACGAGATTGAAGCCCAAATGTCAAAGCAGTGGTGGCGGGCCAAGGGCGGTGAAGCAACCGAGCCCATGCCGGACATTGCGATCACACCCTCCATGCTGCCCGAGAACGGCGGTGATTTTGCAGTCACGCAACCGGGATTTAACGCTGCGATGCCAAGCGCTGCGAACGCGCCGCGAAACGCGGCCAACAACGGATTTGCGCCGACCGATATCAGCCCGCATCCAGGTGCGACGGGTGCAGTCGGCCGTGCTCTGGCCAATCAATCCCCGTCGGATGGCAGTGGCGGTGGCTTCTCCACGTCCAAGCTGTTTGCCGTGGAACTCAGCGACGACCATGCTGACCCCGATCTGGAAGAGGCTGCCATCCGGTTTGCCAATGGTGATGACCAGGGTGCCGAGGCCGGCTTATTGGAGGCTCTGCAATTGGGCAATGGTTTGCCTGAGCAAGCCGAAATTTGGACTGCCGCCCTGTTCGACCTTTACCGTGCGACCGACCAGCAAGGTAAGTTTGATCGCATTGCGTTGGACTTTGCAGAGCGCTTTGGCCGCTCCGCCCCCGCCTGGATTTCCATGTCGACCGAGGTGCCCGCAGCCAAGTCTGAGCGTGCCCACAACAGCGCTACAGGGCCGCTGGTGGACACCCCTGTCTGGGAATGTCCTGCCCGCCTGGATTTGGCTGCGATGGGTACACTGCACTTGGCGTTGGCCAGTGCCCCGTTGCCGTGGTATCTGATCTGGGATCTGTTGAAGGAAATAGAGCCCAATGCACTGCACAGTCTGGGCCAGATTTTTGCGAATTGGTGCTCCCAGCGCGTTCGCCTGCGCTTTGACGGAGTGGACGTTCTGTCTAACCTGCTGTTGGACCACGCCCCCAGCGGCAACAACAGCATCAACACCACCTGGTGGCGCATCCGCATGGATTTGTTCAGAATCATCCGCAGGCAAGATGAGTTTGAACTCTTGGCATTGGATTACTGTGTAACTTACGAAGTATCACCACCAGCGTGGCAGGATGCCCGCTGCGAGTATGTGCCCGACAAAACTGGACGGGATGGCGTACACACGATGCCCAGCGCATTGGCCTCAGCCGCTGGGCCTGATGTCAGCGGCCAGGCTCACGCCGCTGCGATAAGGCCGCAAGAAGCGCCCTTGGTCGTGGTTGAGTTGACCGGTGAAATCGCAGGCGATGCCGCCGAGGCGTTGCTGCGGCTGGAGGCGGGTCGCCATCAGGCATCCGGGCGCCTCGTGATCTCCTGCGCGAGGTTGATTCGCGTCGATTTTTCTGCCGCCGGAAGTATTCTGAACTGGGTTGCAGGCCGCGAGGAAGAAGGCTGCAGCGTGCAGTTTAGGGAGGTTCACCGTTTGGTCGCCGCATTCTTTAATGTCATTGGCATCAACGAACACGCGCGGGTTGTGTTGCGCTCCAATTGACGCGCCCTGAACCTTGGCCGTTCTCTTGACCGTTACGCACATTTGAAGCCAACAAGCCTTTGCGCTTGCATCGCGCCGGTATGCCCCAAACTGAATCACTTATGGATCAATTTCACGGAACTACTATTATCAGCGTGCGTCGCAAAACACCGACGGGTGATTCAGTCGCCATCGGTGGCGATGGGCAGGTCACGCTGGGCAACATCGTTGTTAAAGGCACTGCGCGCAAAGTACGTAAGCTGTACCACGGCAAAGTGCTGGCGGGCTTTGCGGGTGCCACGGCAGACGCGTTCACACTGTTTGAGCGTTTCGAGGCCAAGCTTGAAAAGCACCAGGGCCATCTGGTTCGCGCCGCCATCGAGCTAACCAAAGACTGGCGCACCGACCGCGTCTTGCGCCGCCTGGAAGCGATGTTGGCGGTGGCAGACAAAGATGCCTCGTTGATCATCACTGGCAACGGTGATGTGCTGGAGCCTGAGAAAGGCATCATCACCATTGGATCTGGCGGTGCATTTGCTCAGGCGGCTGCCATAGCGCTGCTCGAGCACACCGACTTGTCGGCGCAGCAGATCGTCAAAAAATCACTCGAAATTGCGGGCGAGTTGTGTATCTATACCAACATGAATCACACCATTGAAACTCTCGACAGCGTTTGAAAACATTTTCATTTCAACAGAACCCATGACCCCCCAGGAAATCGTCGCCGAGTTGGATAAACACATCGTTGGTCAAAATCAGGCCAAAAGAGCCGTCGCCATCGCATTGAGAAACCGCTGGCGCAGGCAGCAGGTTGAGCCCACGCTGCGCGCGGAGATCACGCCCAAAAACATCCTCATGATCGGCCCCACGGGTGTCGGCAAGACTGAAATTGCCAGGCGTCTGGCACGCCTGGCAGATGCGCCGTTCATTAAGGTTGAGGCGACCAAATTCACCGAGGTGGGTTACGTGGGCAAAGATGTTGATGCCATCATCCGCGACCTGGCGGATGTGGCCGTCAAGCAAACCCGCGTGGCTGCGATGGAGAAGGTGCGCACCCGCGCATACGATGCTGCTGAAGAGCGCATTCTGGACATTTTGGTGCCACGTCCACGCGGCGATGCCAGCGCGTTTCCCAATGAAGAAACGCCAGAAAGTGCAGCGCGGCAAACATTTCGAAAGAAGCTGCGCGAAGGCCAATTGGCGGATCGTGAAATTGAAATGGACGTAGCACAGGCGGCGCACCACCTGGAAATCATGGGCCCTGCGGGCATGGAGGAAATGACCGAGCAATTGCGCGGCATGTTCGGCCAGATGGGCCAGCAAAAGCGACAAACCCGCAAGCTGAAAATTACTGAAGCGCTCAAACTTGCCGCAGATGAAGAAGCCGCCAAGCTGATCAACGAGGAAGAAATCAAAACCCAGGCGCTGTTCATGCTGGAACAAAACGGTATCGTGTTCATTGACGAGATTGACAAGGTGACCTCGCGCAGTGAAAGC
Organism: Rhodoferax sp.; assembly: GCA_031416395.1. Classification (GTDB taxonomy): domain Bacteria; phylum Pseudomonadota; class Gammaproteobacteria; order Burkholderiales; family Burkholderiaceae_C; genus JANYCG01. Next base: position 11,013 of record JANOTO010000477.1, read on the forward strand.
GGTGGGGCCGAAGTATCCCGCCAAGGCGTGCAGCGGGATCTGCTGCCACTTGTGGAGGGCACCACCGTCTCGACCAAATACGGCATGGTCAAGACCGATCACATTTTGTTCATTGCCTCGGGCGCGTTTCACCTGAGCAAGCCGAGCGACTTGATCCCGGAGTTGCAGGGGCGGTTTCCGATTCGCGTGGAATTGAGTTCGCTTTGCGTGCAGGATTTCGAGGCGATTTTGACGCAAACGCATGCCTCGCTGGTCAAGCAGTATCAGGCGCTGTTGGCCACTGAAAACGTCACCGTTGAGTTCAAGCCAGAGGGCATCACACGGCTCGCGCATATTGCCTTTGAGGTGAATGAGCGTACCGAGAATATCGGCGCGCGGCGTTTGTCAACGGTCATGGAGCGGTTGCTGGATGAGGTGAGTTTCAATGCCGCAAACCTATCTGGGCAGACCATCGTGGTCGATTCGACCTACGTCGAGTCGCGATTGGGTGACTTGAGCCGTGACGAGGATCTTTCTCGTTACATTCTGTAAGTGATTTAGGGCGGGTTTGTCAAATTTCCTGAAGTAACACATTGACAGTACGTGCTAAGTACTTATTTTAGAAAGAAATTTCCAACCGTCGATGCTGGTAAAGTTTCAAGTTGTTGATTCTATTGAAATAATTTCGTTCCCAGACGCCTCTGACCGTCCCATTTGCTGATACAGTGCAAAAAAGTGCATTTAAGTGGTAAAACTGCTTTTGCAACTTTTTTATTTCTGTTTTTTGGCAAAAAAGGGTGGGCTGTAGTGTTTCAAGGGGCGTCGTCAATCAGTCTGGATGCGAAGGGTCGGCTGTCAATGCCGACCCGGCACCGTGATGTCCTGATCGCGACGGCCTCAGGCCAGTTGACCCTGACCAAACACCCGCACGGCTGCCTGATGGTCTTTCCGCGTCCCGAGTGGGAAAAATTTCGCGAGCGTATCGCCAATCTGCCCATGTCCGCCCAGTGGTGGAAGCGAATCTTTTTAGGCAATGCCATGGACGTTGAGCTCGATTCCACTGGCCGCATCCTGGTCTCACCCGAGCTGCGCATGGCTGCAGGCATCAACAAAGAGGCGGTTTTGCTCGGTATGGGCAACCACTTCGAGCTGTGGGATCAAGCCACCTACGATACCCAGGAAGCGCAGGCCATGCAAGCGCAGATCCCTGACGTGTTCAACGACTTTTCCTTTTGAGCGTTGACCGTGCAGACTTCATGGCAACACACAACGGTCTTGTTGACAGAGGCGGTCGACGCACTGCTGAATCCGACGTTTCCGCTAACCGAGATGGGGCCGTCTGGATACCAGGGCGGGGCAGCGACCGGTACCTATGTCGATGCCACTTTTGGGCGTGGCGGGCATACCCGGCTGATTCTCTCGCGCCTTTCAGCGCAGGCGAAATTGGTCGCCTTCGACAAAGACCCGCAAGCGGTCGCCGAGGCTCTTACGCTTCTCGATCCTCGATTCACGATACGGCACGAAGGCTTCAACCAGCTGGTGCAGCTTCCGGCTTCGAGCATTGCCGGCATCTTGATGGATTTGGGAATCAGCTCACCCCAGATCGACACACCCGAGCGGGGTTTCAGTTTCAGGTTCGACGGGCCATTGGACATGCGCATGGACACAACCCGTGGACAAAGCGTTGCACAGTGGCTGGAAACGGCGGAGGTCGGTAAAATTGCGGAGGTGATACGTGACTATGGTGAAGAACGGTTTGCTGGCGCCATTGCAAAGGCGATTGTTGCTCGCCGACAGGCACGGGGCCCAATTTCAACCACCGCCGAGTTGGCCCAGCTCGTGGCTGACACGGTCAAAACCCGCGAGTCGGGCCAGAACCCTGCAACGCGCACATTTCAGGCTTTTCGGATTTTCATCAATGCCGAGCTTGAAGAGCTGCAACAGGCGCTAGAGGCGAGTTTGAAAGTGCTGCAAACCGGCGGGCGTCTGGTGGTGATCAGCTTCCATTCACTGGAAGATCGCATCGTCAAACAGTTCATTGCAAAGCATTCGCGGCAAGAATTTGACCGACGTGCTCCGTTTGCTGCACCGAAGGTCATGAGCCTCAAGATGCTGGGACGCTTCAAGCCCGGTGCCGATGAAATCGCCAGCAACCCGCGCGCGCGCAGTGCCGTGATGCGCGTGGCCCAGAGGATGGCTGCGTCATGAGCAGGTCAACATGACGCGCTTGAATCTCATGCTTCTGCTGGCCGTGCTCGCCAGTGCACTTTACCTTGTCGACTTGCAGTACCAGTCACGGCTGCTGTTTACAGCGCTGGACAAATTGAACGCCGAAGCGCTCAGGCTGCAGGTCGACAACGAAAAGCTACAGGTTGAACGGCAAGCCCAGGCAACGCCTCTGCGGCTTGAAAAGCTGGCCAAGGAGCAGCTCCTGATGCGTACTTCAACGCCAGCGATTTCACACTATGTCACCTATGGCGCGTCGGCAGCGCCGAGCGTGGCCATGTCAGTGCAAGGGAGCACCCGATGAGTCGCAGCGTCGCCTACACCTGTAGTCCACTGCTGGCCAGCCGCACGCCGGTTTGGCGCAGCAAATTCATCGTGGCTGCCATTGCCTTGTCATTTGTCGGTTTGGCGGGGCGCGCGGCCTACATTCAAGTGATCTCAAACGACTTCTATCAAAAGCAAGGCGAGATTCGTTTTGCGCGAACTCTGGAGATGCCTGCAAATCGGGGTCGTGTACTTGACCGAAATGGTCTGATCCTCGCATCCAGCGTTCCAGCGATGAGCATATGGGCCATTCCCGAAGATGTGGAACTGGACAAGAATCAAACGGCGCAGTTGGCAAAGTTGCTGGAAATGACAGTCCCAGAGTTGAACAAAAAACTGCTCGCGGAGGAGAAGACGTTTGTGTGGGTCAAGCGCCAGGTCGATGACGCTGTCGCCCAACAAATTGCGTCGATGGGGCTCAAGGGAATCTACCAGCGCAAGGAATACAAGCGGCAGTACCCGCAAGGTGAGGCAGCAGCCCATGTCGTAGGTTTCACCAATGTTGAGGACTCCGGGCAAGAAGGGGTTGAGCTGACTTTCGACAAAGACTTGGCAGGACGCGCGGGCTCCCGGCGAGTCATCAAAGATCGCATGGGGCGCGTAGTGGAGTCTTTGGGCGAAACCGTGCCACCTGCCGATGGCCGTGATATCCAGCTCAGCATCGACAGCAAGGTTCAATTCTTTGCCTATCAAAAGCTGCGGGATGCTGTGTTGGCCAACAAAGCGGCGGCAGGCAGCGTGGTGGTGATGGATACGTTGACTGGGGAGGTGCTCGCATTGGCCAACTACCCGAGCTACAGCCCTGATAAGCGGCGCAATGTGAAGGTCGACCAACTGCGAAACCGTGCCGTGACTGACACATTTGAACCCGGCTCGGTGATGAAGCCGTTCACGGTGGGACTGGGCCTGGAGACGGGACTTGTCAAGCCGCAGACATTGATCGATACGGGCAATGGCAAGATGTCCATCACCGGGTCTACCATCTCCGATTCCCACCCGAATGGCATCTTGACGGTTCAGGGTGTCATTCAAAAATCAAGCAATGTCGGCACTGCCAAAATTGCCATGCAAATGCCCGCACGCGAAATGTGGGAGATCTACTCGAAAGCTGGTTTTGGCCAGAAGCCGCAGATCAACTTCCCCGGTGCCGTGGCGGGGCGCTTGCGCCCCCACAAGACCTGGCGGCCGATTGAGCAAGCCACCATGTCGTACGGTTATGGCCTGTCTGCATCGCTCTTTCAGATGGCGCGGTCTTACACCGTCTTTTCCCACGATGGTCAGATCATCCCGGTGACGATGCTCAAAAGCACCGACCGTGCGGTGGGCACACAAGTCCTGTCCGAGCGTACTGCGGGCGAAGTCAGAAAGATGCTTCACATGGCCGCCGGGCCAGGCGGAACGGGGCAAAAGGCGCAAACCATTGGATACTCTGTCGGTGGCAAGTCCGGCACCGCCTACAAACAAATAGGAAAAGGCTATGGCAATGCTGGAAACCGCAAGTACCGAAGCTGGTTTGTGGGCATGGCACCGATCGAAAACCCCCGCGTGATTGTGGCCGTAATGATTGACGAGCCGACGGCGGGACAGTACTACGGCGGTGTGGTGGCGGCACCGGTCTTCAGTGAAGTGGTGCAGCAGACGCTGCGCATGATGGCGGTACAGCCTGATATGGCTGTCAAGCCGCAGATCGTGGCAGCGGTGGAGGAGAGCTTCTGATGCTGGAGCTTGATTGCCCCAACGCGGCGGCTGCGTGGCTGAAAGACCGTGTGACGGGAATCCTGCGCACCGACAGCCGCAAGATCATTGCGGGTGACGGTTTTCTGGCTTGGCCCGGTGTGGCGGTTGACGCGCGCCAACACGTTGCATCGGCTTTGAAACGGGGAGCAGTGGCCTGCATCGTAGAAATGGCGGACGCTGAACCGTATCAATTTGAAGGCGATGCCGTCGCTGGTTATCGAAACCTGAAGGCTGCAAGTGGCCCGATTGCAGCCGCCTATTTCGACAACCCGTCCGAGCAAGTCGATGTGATCGCCGTCACTGGCACCAACGGAAAAACCTCAACGGCCTGGTGGTTGGCCCATGCGCTCAGCGGTTTGAAATTGGTTGCCCCAATACCCTGCGGTTTTGTGGGAACGCTGGGAATAGGCGTGGTGCGAAAGGATGCCGACAGTGCGGACCTGAAACTTGAGACGCGCACCAACGGACTCACCACCCCCGATCCTGTGTTGCTGCAGCATGGCCTTCGCGAATTCCTAGATGCCGCAGTACGCGCCTGCGCACTGGAAGCCTCGTCGATTGGAATTGAAGAACATCGGCTGGATGGCACTCGAATTCGTGTCGCTGTCTTCACCAACTTCACGCAAGACCATCTGGACTATCACGGTAGCATGCGCGCTTACTGGGAGTCCAAAGCACGGCTGTTCAGGTGGCCCGGTCTTGGCTCGGCGGTCATCAATATCGACGATGTTAAGGGACGCGATCTGGTTGCAGAATTGACCGCATCTGCATCGAATGCAATCGACGTTTGGACGGTGTCGTGCGAGCGGCCAGCGCGCTTGCAGGCCCAAGACATTGCCCACGATGAACGCGGCGTGAGTTTCACGGTTGTTGAAGATCGAGTGGGCTGGTCTGTCAAAACGCAATTGACTGGGCAGTTCAATGTCTCAAACCTGTTGGGTGTGATAGCCTCGATGCGGGCTTTGGGTGTGCCACTGGCTGCCTGCGTGGATGCCTGCGAGGCACTGCATCCCGTTCCAGGGCGCATGGATTGCCAAGGTGGAAGTGGACTCAGTCCACTGATAATTGTGGACTATGCGCACACTCCAGATGCCGTCAGCAAGGCGTTAACAACCCTTCGTACCGTGGCAGTTCAACGCGGTGGGCGGTTGTGGTGCGTGTTGGGCTGCGGTGGCAATCGAGATGCCTCTAAGCGGCCGCTGATGGGCGCCATTGCATCGCAACTGTCAGATCACCTGATTGTGACCAGTGACAACCCGCGCGCCGAGTCGCCACAAGCCATCGCTGACCAAATGCTTGTTGGCATCGTCAATGCAAAGCACACCGACGTTCAACTGGATCGCGCCTTGGCAATACGCAGTGCAGTGAATCAAGCGGATTCAAGAGACATCGTCCTAGTCGCTGGCAAGGGCCACGAGGACTACCAGGAAATTGCGGGTGTCAAGCGCCCGTTCTCTGATCATTTGCAAGTTCAGTGGGCATTGCAGGCACGAGTGGCTGCTTCTGCGCCGCAAGGAGTTCATGGATGACTGACATGATGAGCTTGCAGCAGGCTTTGGATTGGATTCCGGGTGCAACGCTTTGGGGTGATGGCTCGACAAAGGTGACCCGAGTCCATACCGACACGCGCACCGTCCAGTCGGGTGATTTTTTTGTCGCGCTGCGTGGTGATCACCACGATGCAAACGAGTTTCTGGCAGAGGCAAAGGCCAAGGGTGCTGTGGCGGTCATCACCGACTCGACAGAACAACTGCAGAAGGCTCAGATTGCTGGACTGGTGGTGCAAGACACACGCAAGGCGCTGGGCCTGATCGCACGCGGTTGGCGGGCGCAATTCACTCTGCCCCTGATTACAGTGACGGGAAGCAATGGCAAGACCACGGTCACCCAGATGATCGCTTCCATCTTGCGCGTCTACCGACCGCAAACCATGCTTGCGACGCAGGGCAACTTCAACAATGACGTGGGCGTGCCCCTGACACTGCTGCGCCTCAATGTCAACCATCAGGTCGCAGTGATCGAACTCGGCATGAATCATCCTGGCGAAATTGCCTGGCTTGCAGACATATCACAGCCCACCGTTGCACTGGTGAACAATGCCCAGCGTGAGCATCTGGAGTTCATGTCGAGCGTCGAGGCGGTCGCACGGGAAAATGGGTCGGTCATTGCTTCATTGCCCATTACGGGTGTTGCTATTTTTCCGCATGAGGAAGAGTTTGCGCCGCTGTGGCGCAGCATTGCTGAAAATCGTCCGAAACTGACGTTTGCAGTCATCCCGCCTCACGCTAGCACCGAACGCCAGAGAGTGGATGGGAAAAGTGCAGACATTGTTTGTAAACGTCCAGATTGGGTGCAAGGAGCATGGCAGGTTCGAGTTGAGACACCCACGGGAGAGCTGGCGTTTTCACTTCGCAGCCCAGGTCTTCACAACGTCAAAAACGCGCTCGCCGCGGTAGCCTGCACCATGGCTGTAGGTGTCCCGCTGGCCGACATCGCGCAAGGCCTTGAGAGCTTCCAACCCGTCAAAGGCCGCTCGCGCGCATTTCGCGCAGTGAGCCGCGGGTCTGAGTTTGAGCTGGTGGACGATACCTACAATGCCAACCCTGATTCAGTGCGTGCCGCGATTGAAGTGTTAGCTGGTTTGCCTGGCCCGCGGTTGCTCGTTCTGGGTGATATGGGTGAAGTAGGTTTGAACGGACCCCAATTTCACGCCGAGGCCGGAGCGTATGCGCGCACAATCGGCATTGAAGCGCTTTTCACCCTGGGCGAGCTTTCAAAAGTGGCCTGCGAGGCGTTTGGGACATTTGGTGGAGGCGTTCATTGGCAGAGCATGGATGCTTTGAAGAAGGGTGTTCTGGACGCATTGCCTGAATATCGAAGCGTCCTGGTCAAAGGCTCACGTTTCATGAAAATGGAGACGGTCGTTGAAGCGGTGATGGCTGTCGCGCAGGATTTCCAAATTACGCAGGAATTTGCAGCGAGCGCAAGTGTGCGAACACCGGTGGAGGCTCCATGCTCCTGTGTCTGGCGCAATGGCTACAAACCTTGTCGCCCGAGTTCGGTTTTTTTCGGGTGTTTCAGTACTTGACGTTTCGTGCCGTGATGGCGGCTTTGACGGCACTCGTGATGGGTTTGCTGGCCGGACCGTGGGTCATCCGCCGCCTCACGCGGTTAAAAATTGGCCAGCCCATTCGGAGCTACGCCATGGAGTCGCATCTGGTCAAAAGCGGTACACCCACAATGGGTGGCGTGCTTATCTTGCTGTGCATCGCGGTGTCCACCTTGCTGTGGTTTGACTGGTCCAACCGCTTTGTCTGGATCGTGCTGTTGGTAACCCTCGGATTTGGTGCCATCGGTTGGGTGGACGACTGGCGCAAAGTCGTGAACAAAGATCCAGAGGGCATGCGTTCACGTGAAAAATACCTGTGGCAATCTGTGATCGGCTTGGTTGCAGCGCTCTATTTGGTGTTCAGCATCTCAGAGAATTCCAACTTGAAAGTCATGGAGCTCTTTGCCAAATGGGTGCAATCTGGGTTCGACTTGAACCTGCCGCCCAAAGCTGGGCTTTTGGTTCCATTTTTCAAAGAAATCAGTTACCCACTGGGTGTCCTGGGCTTCGTTATCCTGACTTATCTGGTGATTGTTGGCTCCAGCAACGCCGTGAATTTGACGGATGGCTTAGACGGGCTTGCCATCATGCCGGTGGTGATGGTGGGCTCGGCACTGGGCGTGTTCGCGTATGTGACGGGCAGCGCCGTGTTTTCAAAGTACTTGTTCTTGCCCCATATTCCTGGCACTGGCGAGGTGCTGATTTTTTGCTCGGCCATGGCCGGCGCAGGTCTTGCATTCTTGTGGTTCAACACACACCCTGCCCAAGTCTTCATGGGCGATGTGGGTGCCTTGGCTCTAGGCGGTGCATTGGGCACGATTGCGGTCATCGTTCGTCAAGAAATCGTGCTCGCCATCATGGGTGGAATCTTTGTGGTTGAGGCACTCTCAGTCATGCTTCAGGTGGTCTGGTTCAAGTACACCCGCAAGCGCTATGGCGAGGGGCGGCGGATGTTGAAAATGGCGCCATTGCATCATCACTTTGAGAAAACGGGTTGGAAGGAAACGCAGGTCGTCGTGCGGTTCTGGATCATCACCATGCTGTTGTGCCTGGTGGGTTTATCGACCTTGAAGCTGAGATAAGCCATGATCGCATTGAAAGATCAAAACGTTCTTATCCTCGGTTTGGGCTTGTCGGGCTTGGCGATGGCGCGCTGGTGCGCCCGATGCGGAGCCCAGGTATCCGTGGCAGACACCCGGTCTTCGCCACCGCAACTTGAGGCGCTGCGTCTGGCGGTTCCTCATGCAACTTTCATTTTTAGCGATCTGGATGCAAACCTGGTGGAGGGCAAAGGTTTCGATGCCGTGTTCAAGAGTCCAGGGCTCAGCCCGGCAAGGGTCGCTGCCGTCGTTGAGTCAGTTGAAAAAACCTCAGGACGGGTCAGCGGCGAGCTGGAACTTTTTTCCCATGCATTGACAGATCTCAAAACGTTGCAGGCTTATGCGCCTGTGGTTTTGGCCATCACCGGAACCAATGGCAAGACCACGGTGACGGCGCTGACTGGCCAGTTGATTGCACGGGCCAAGAAAACCGTCGCCGTAGCTGGCAATATTGGCCCCACGTTGTTGGACTCACTGGCCGCAAGGCTTGATTCGGGCAGCCTGCCAGAGGTTTGGGTGATTGAGCTCTCTAGCTTTCAACTCGAAGGCGTGCAAGGCTTTGAACCCGGAGCGGCAACCGTGCTGAACATCACGCAGGATCATTTGGATTGGCATGGTTCGATGCCTGCCTACATTGCTGCGAAGGCGAATGTGTTTGGCAAGCATACCAAGATGCTGCTGAACCGCAATGATCCCTTGGTGCTGGCGATGTTGCCTGCCGTGTCGCAACAGGGACGCGTCAAGAATCGCGTGGTACGGGATTACGAAACTTTTGGCGGCGATATGCCCACACGACCAGGCGACTTTGGCTTGGAAGAGGTCGGTGGCATGGTTTGGCTGGTTCGCGCCTTGCAGGCTGACGGTACGCATCGCAAGCGCTCTGAGGCAACAGAAGATCTTTTTGTCCAGCGGTTGCTACCGATGGATGCCCTGCGCATCCGAGGTCGCCACAACGCGGTCAATGCGCTGGCAGCGTTGTCGTTGGCATCGGCGGCGGGATGCAGCCTGGCACCGCTGTTGTTCGGCCTGCGTGAGTACAAGGGCGAGCCCCATCGTGTCGAGTCGGTCGCCATCGTCAACGACATTGAGTTTTTTGACGACAGCAAGGGCACCAACGTGGGCTCAACGGTAGCTGCACTCACGGGCTTGGGGGCAGACCGCGATGTCGTGGTCATTTTGGGTGGCGAAGGGAAAGGGCAAGACTTCTCACCTTTGGTGCCTGCCGTGTCCCGTTATGCCAAGGCGGTTGTGTTGATTGGGCGCGATGCCGAGCTGATTCGCACTGCACTGGCATCGAGTGGAATTCCGATGCTGGATGCCCGCACGATGCACGAGGCAGCAACTTTGGCGTATCAGAACTCGAACGCTGGTGATGCAGTTTTGATGTCACCCGCCTGCGCCAGTTTCGACATGTTTGACAACTATCCGCACCGCGCTGCGGTGTTCCGTGAGGCGGTGGCAGCGATTGCGCACAATGCCCATGTCGAAATGGTAACGCTGTCATGAGCCCAAAGTCCTTGCGCGCGTCAGGCATCGGTACTTCGCCCAGCCGCGTCACAGATTTTGATCAGGTGCTGGCTTGGGTGACAGTCGCGTTGCTGGTTTGGGGTCTTGTGATGGTGTACTCCGCCTCTATTGCCATCCCGGAAAACCCGAAATTCTCGCGCTACTCCCACAATCATTTTCTGGTTCGTCATGCTGCGTCAATTGCAGTGGCATTTGTCGCAGCGCTACTGGCCTTCCAGCTACCCGTGGCAACGTGGGAGAAGGCAGCGCGATGGCTGTTTGTCATTTCACTACTGCTGTTGATCCTGGTGCTGATTCCACATGTGGGCAAAGGTGTGAACGGGGCCAGGCGCTGGATTCCGCTGGGTATTACGGGCTTTCAGCCCTCGGAACTCGCCAAGTTTGCGGTGCTCCTGTACGCGGCGGACTATATGGTTCGCAAAATGGAAGTCAAAGAGCGTTTTTTTCGCGCGGTGTTGCCGATGGGCGCCGCTGTGGCGGTCGTGGGCTTGCTGCTGCTGGCTGAGCCCGACATGGGTGCTTTCATGGTCATTGCGGTGATTGCGATGGGCATTCTGTTTCTGGGCGGTGTGAACGCGCGCATGTTCTTCCTGATTGCGGCAATCCTATCAATAGCGTTTTCGCTGATGAT
>JANOTO010000478.1:0-8283 GCA_031416395.1 Rhodoferax sp.
GTCATGCGTAAAAGCAAAGCGCACGCCCTCGCTCTTGCCAATCCAGTTCTCCTGCATCAGCTTCACGCGCTCGGGCCAACCGGGCAGCGCGTTCTGCACGCTGCTGAGTAACTCCTCGGCATACGCGGTGATCTTCAAGTAGTAGCCTGGAATTTCGCGCCGCTCCACTGGCGCGCCGGTGCGCCAGCCCTTGCCGTCGATCACCTGCTCATTGGCCAGCACGGTTTGATCGACCGGGTCCCAGTTCACCACCTGGGTTTTGCGGTAGGCGACGCCTTTGTCCAGCATCTTCAAAAACAGCCACTGGTTCCATTTGTAATAGCTCGGATCGCACGTGGCAACCTCGCGGCTCCAGTCGATCGCCAGACCCATCGCCTGCATCTGCTGCTTCATGTGGGCGATGTTGTCGTAAGTCCACTTGGCAGGCGGCACCTTGTTCTTCATCGCCGCGTTTTCAGCGGGCAGCCCAAAGGCATCCCAGCCCATCGGCATCAACACGTTGAAACCCTTCATGCGCAACTGGCGCGTCAGCATGTCGTTGATGGTGTAGTTGCGCACGTGGCCCATGTGCAGCTTGCCGCTGGGGTAAGGCAGCATCGAGCAGGCGTAGTACTTGGGCTTGGGCTTGCCCTGGGCATCGCGCGCGCCCTCGGTCACGCGGTAGGCATCCGCAGCATTCCATTGGGCCTGCGCCGTGCGCTCAACCGCGAGGTGGTCGTATTTGTCTTGCATGGGTAAATTGTAGGCGGCACGGGGGGAGTAGTGCAGCAGGGAACCGAGTTGGTAATTTTTGCAGCTTGCTACTTAATATATAGCTGTTTATGCATGTTATTCGAGAGCTAGCGGCCTATTTTATCTATAAAATAGGCAAAAACCACTTCCGAATGGTTAAAATTAACCTCCAGGTTAATTCTAACCAAATTTCAAGGCTTGGCCTTCGGCTCCGCCACAAACCCGATTCGGTTTAGCCCGGCCTTTTGCGCGACACCCATCACCTCCACCACGCGGCCATAGGGCACGGACTCGTCGGCGCGCAGTTGCAACTCGGTGTCGGGGTTTTGCTTGGCCGTCTGGGCGAGCTGTTGGGCCAGCTCGGTGGTCGCCAGCGGTTTGTCATTCAGAAAGGCTTGGCCTGATTTATCGACCACCAGCAGGACGAATTTAGGCGCTTCGTTGGGCTTCGCCGCGTCTGTTTTGGGCAAATCTAGCTTGATGGAGCTGGCCAGGAGCGGCGCGGTGATGATGAAGATCACCACCAAGACGAGCATGACGTCGATTAGCGGCGTCATGTTGATGTCGCTCATTGGCGGGGTGCCTTTGTCACGCTCCAATCGACCAAACGCCATAAGGTTCAGCCTTTCGCGTGCAACAAGAGCTCGCGCAGGTCGCGCGCGAAGCCTTCCAGGTCGGCCTCGATGCGGCCAATGGTGCGGCCCAACACGTTGTACGCGAGCACCGCGGGGATTGCCACGGCCAGCCCGGCGGCGGTCATGATCAGAGCTTCTCCGACGGGGCCAGAGATTTTGTCGATGGTGATCTGCCCGGCGCTGGAGATGCCAATCAGCGCGTGATAGATGCCCCAGACGGTGCCCAACAAGCCGACAAACGGCGCGGTGGAACCGACGGTGGCCAGCAACACCTGGCCGAATTGAAGTTTGTGCAGCACGAGGTGCAGCGCATCACGCAGGACGCGGGTGAGTTGTTGAGACTTGTCACCGGCCGCCGCCAATGTATCGCCTTGCTCCATTTTTATAGCAGCAATCAAAGGGCTAACCAGCGCTGCGCGGTCGAACGCTTCCACTTTTGGACGTGCGTCGTCAATCGAGCGCGCTTGCCAAAAGGCGGCCGTACTGCGCGCGACATCGCCCTTGGCGCGGTGCAACAGCCAGCCTTTCCACAAGATCACGACCCAACTGCTGACGGACATCACCAACAGCAGCAACGCAACGGTTTTAGTGACACCGTCTCCTTGATTAAGCAGATCAACCCAATTCATTTCAACCCTAGCACGTCAAACATGTCATACAAGCCTGGTTTTTTGTCACTTAAGAACCGCACCGCGCGCAAGGCGCCTTGGGCGTAACTATCGCGGCTGGACGCTTTGTGGGTGATCTCGATACGCTCGCCAGTGCCTGCAAACATCACCGTGTGGTCGCCCACAATGTCACCGCCGCGTATGGCAGAGAAGCCAATCGCCAGCGGATCGCGCTCGCCCGTCACGCCTTCGCGGGCGAAGACGGCGTGGCCTTTGAGGTCACGCCCCAAGGCGGCGGCTACGACCTCGCCCATTTTGAGTGCGGTGCCGGAAGGCGCATCGACCTTGTGGCGATGGTGCGTTTCGATGATTTCGATATCGTAGCCTGTGTTCAAGGCGCGCGCGGCCATGTCCAGCAGTTTGAGCGTGACGTTCACGCCCACGCTCATGTTGGGCGACATCATGATGGCGATCTCTTTGCCAGCGGCGGCGATCTCTTGCTTTTGCGCGTCGCTGAAGCCCGTGGTGCCAATCACCGCGTTCACACCCAGTTCACGGCAGACTTTCAGGTGCGCCAGGGTGCCTTCGGGCCGGGTGAAGTCGATCAGTGACTTGGATGTTGCCAAGCCTTGGCGCAGGTCGGCCTGAACCCGCAATGAGCCGCCGACAAAGGCCGGATGGCCGACAGCGGGACTCCACGCGACATCCAGCGCGCCGCTCAATTCGCAGTCTTCGGCAGCACGCACGGCGGCAATCAGCATTTGGCCCATCCGCCCAGAGGCACCCGCGATGGCGATCGTATGTGCCATGGTCATTTGAGGCTCGCCTGCCAGATTACCGATTGGACGGCTCAAGCGGCGGGTAGCGCTCTGGCAAAGGTGGCAACGATTTGAAATCGGCTGCTGCGGCGGCTTTCGGGTCTGGCGCAAACTTGGCGAGGCTCTCTTCTGTGGCCTGCAACACCGGCGCTTTGCCGAAGCGGCGGCCGGAGTCCAGTGAGGCGACAAACTCGGTTTCAGTGGGCAGAGTGTCTGCCTCAAAACGAGCCAACGTATTGCCTGTGAAGTAAACGCTGACCTTGCGCGCCTGCGGTACAGCGCCTTGCCGATTGAAGGTGAAAACATAGTCCCAGCGGTCTGCGTGGAACATGCTGGCCAAGAGCGGCGTACCCAAAATGTCACGCACCTGCGCGCGCGTCATGCCGACCTTGAGTGCCTCGGCCTGTTCTTTGGAGACAAAATTACCCTGAACAATGTCGATCTTGTAAGGCGACACGATACCGGCGACACGGCCACTGGCATCGTTGAAGGTTCCGCACGCGGCCAAGCTCGACAAGGCCAAAGCCGCCAGGCCCAAACGACACACACGAGATGGGGACGAAGAGAAAACGAGTGGCATGGTCATGTATTGTCTGCGGCGATATGATCAGATCATTGTAGCGGTTGGGCCTGTTTTGAAGACCTGACGCATCGCCCCCTGTCACTGAGCTATAAACACCGCCATGGACAACATCGACGAACTCAAGAGCACCGGCCTGAAGGCCACTTTGCCACGGCTGAAGATTCTGGAGATTTTCCAGAAAGGCGGGCAGCGGCACATGACGGCGGAGGACGTGTTTCGCGTGCTGCTGCTGGAGCGCTCGGACGTGGGACTGGCCACGGTGTACCGGGTGTTGACGCAGTTTGAGCAGGCTGGCATTTTGACGCGTAGCAATTTTGAGAGCGGCAAGGCGGTGTATGAGCTGAATGAGGGCCAGCACCATGACCATCTGGTGTGCCTGGATTGCGGCCGGGTTGAAGAGTTTTTTGATGCCGAGATTGAAAAGCGCCAGCTCAACGTGGCCAAAGCCAAAGGCTTCGCGATTGCCGACCACGCGTTAAGCCTGTACGCGCATTGCGTGAAGGACAACTGCGCAAACCGACCCAAAAACCCGCGTGCACACAACGCTTAACTTGAATCAACCATCGCTGTCCATCGCCTTGCGGTGGCGTTCGACAAACTCCTGATACGTATCGACGCCGCGCAATTGCAAAATTGCGTTGCGTACGGCCGCCTCCACCAGCACTGCAATGTTGCGCCCGGCCACGACCTGGATAACGGCCTTTCGCACGGGGATGCCCAGCACGTCTTGCGTCAACGGCTCATAGGGCAGGCGCTCGTACTCACGCTCCATGGTTTCGCGGCGCACCAAATGAACAATCAGCTTGAGACGCATTTTGCGTCGCACCGCTGTCTCGCCAAAGATAGCGCGGATGTCCAACAGACCAATGCCGCGCACCTCCAGCAGGTTTTGCAGCAAATCGGGACAGCGGCCTTCTATGGTGGTCTGGTTGATGCGGTACAGGTCCACCGAATCGTCGGCCACCAAGCCGTTGCCGCGAGAAATCAACTCTAGCCCCAACTCGCTTTTGCCCATGCCCGATTCGCCTGTGATCAGGACCCCCAGGCCCAAGATATCCATGAACACACCGTGAATCGAGGCGCGGTCTGCAAAATGCCGCGACAGGTAAGCCCGCAGCACGTCGATGACGAAAGCAGACGACTCCTTCGTAGCAAACATGGGCAGTTGCGCCCGCTCACACATCGATAGCAGGTCGTCAGGGGCGACCTGACCATCGGCCAGCACCAGTACGGGCGGCTCCAGGGTGACGATGCGCGAGATGCGCCGCGCGCAGTCCTCGGGCGTGGCGCTGGTGAGATAGGTGATCTCGCGTGGCCCCAAAATCTGCACGCGGTAGGGGTGAATGTAGTTCAGATAGCCAACAAGGTCAGCGCCCGACGTGGCAGCGCGTACAGCCACTTCGTCAAACTTGCGCTCAGAGGCCCCCAAGCCCGCAAGCCACTCCCACTTCAAACGGCTGCGAAACGCTTCAAAGAGGACATCGGCACTGACGACGGTAGGCTTCAAAGCGGCCTGACGAAAATGTTAAGCCACCTGTGCCGACTGCCAGCCCGCGATCAGCCCATGCAAATCTTCGACGCTGGCGCTGCTGCACAGCTTGGCGCGGAGGGCTGCGTCACTGAGCAATTCGGCAATTTCAGACAAAATTTCAAGGTGCTTTTGTGTTGCCGCTTCAGGCACCAGCAAGAAGATCAACAGATTGACAGCCTGCTCGTCCGGCGCGTCAAAACCGATGGGTTGACCGAGCAGCAGCACGGCCGCCATGGGGGATTTGAGACCCTTGATCCGGCCATGCGGAATGGCCACACCATGCCCCAGGCCGGTAGAGCCAAGGCGCTCACGGGAAAATAGACTGTCCGTCACCAAGGCCCGGCTCAAGCCATGAAGATTCTCAAACAGCAGGCCCGCTTCTTCAAAAGCGCGCTTTTTGCTGCTGGCATCAACGCCTACGAGCACTTGGGAGGCCGGGAGAATACTGGCAAGTCGATTCATGGTGAGTAAAAGATTATGCCCAGAAAAAAGCCGCTCACGGTTCGGAGCGGCTCAGGGCAAGACTTTCGTGCAGTTTTTAGGGAGCCTTGTCAGATTTCACACCGATTTACGTCGCGAAATCGCCACGCGACGGCCCTGCCGTGCACCTGCGATCACTGTATCAAACGTTTGGCTGAATCGTGGTGGTGATCCTGCACGCGGTCTTTGTGGCGAACGACCTTGCGGTCCAGCTTGTCCACTAGGTCGTCCACTGCGGCATACAGATCGGCATGAGAACTCTCGGCAAACATATCGGTGCCTTTGACGTGGATATTGCATTCAGCGCGCTGCCGTCGTTCCTTTTCCTTTTGATTTTCAACCGTTAAGAGAACTTTGACATCGACCACTTGGTCAAAATGTCGGGTTATTCGATCAAGCTTGGTCGTGACGTAACTTCTGAGGGCTGGGGTAACTTCGAGATGATGACCGCTGATCGTCAAGTTCATAGATGGCCTCCAAATGAACGGGTTGAAAAAACAAACTGGCAAATTCACTATGCGCCCGAAAGGGCGTAAATGCAATAGCTTTTTTGCGAGTAATTGTGTTGACAGCAAAAAATCTCAAGATTCGCCAACTCTGACCGCCCTTTCACTGCTTAATTTTCCGCCTTGTTCGCCTCAATTCGCGACTTTTGAGCGGCATTACGCAAATTCAGCCGCCCCACCAGCCAAATGACCAACAGGCTGGCGATGCTACCCACCACCGCCGTCATCCAATAATTTTGTAACTGGCCCTGCGAATTGCGGCTGATCAGGCTGCCGCCCACAAATGCCGCCACACCCATCCCAGCGGATTGCACGGCTGAATTGAGGCTCATGAACGTGCCCCGTAATTCCGGGTGGGCAGCGGATGTCACGATCGCCATGCCGGGGATCATGCGCCCACTCATCACAATGATCAGCAGGGTCGTCGTCACAAAAACAATCCACAGTGCCGTGCCCGACGGCAACAGTGTGACGGCAAACGTGACGGGGATGGAACATATCACCAGCAGGCGCAACGTGGACACTTTGCCCCAACTGTCGCTCAACACCCCCCATAAGCGGGCAGTGCCGATGGTGGCCACACCGCCAAATAGATAAACGTAAGGCAACTGATCAGCCCGAAAACCGACGGTGAACTGTAAGTGCATTGCCAGATAAGGCACGGTGGGAAACCATGCAAACATCAAGAGCGCAGAAAACACAAACGCCTTCAGGTGATTGCGATCTGCCAGCACCGCACCAATACGTTGCAGTGCTGACGACCGTTGGGAGCCCTTTAGATGATCGGTGAGCACGGGCAAGGTCACCGCTGCGAAAATTGCAAACACAGCCGACAGCGCCGCAATCGCAAAAAACGGTGCATGCCAGCCAAAGCGCTCTGCTAAAAACAAGCCCGCCGGCACGCCCGCGACCGATGCGGCAGAAAACGCAGTCATCACAATGCCCATGGCGCGGCCCCGGCGCTCAAATGGAATCACATCACCCACAATGGTTTGGGACAGCGCCGACAGCACGCCGCCAAAAGCGCCCGCGGCAATGCGCGCAACCATCAAGCTGCCATACGTCGGGGCCAGAGCGCAGGCCAAGGTAGCCAGCGCAAACAGGCTGTACAGCGTCAACAGCAGCCGCTTGCGCCCAAAACGGTCAATGTAGGCCGAGGCGGCGAGCCCAGAGGCGCCCGCCGCCAGCGTGTAAGCCGACACCAGCAGGCCGAATTGCGCGTCAGTGATGCCAAACAGCTCGGTGAACTGTGGCCCCAGCGGCATCATGATCATGAAATCAAGAATATGGGTGAACTGGATGCCTGCCAGCGTGAGAAGAAGCCACAGCTCCCGTTGCGCAGCGTCCCGGCGTGTTGTGTTGTTGATCATTCTTGGGTAGGTTTTGGGCCGGAACGCTTGCAGTTCACTCTAACATCGCGACACAATTGCTCACATGAGTCTGGACACCATCATCACCTCGGGCTTAAGCCACTACGCGCAGCCTAAAACCGCTTTGGTGTTAATGGGGGGTGGCGCGCGCACCGCCTACCAGGTGGGCGTATTGCGCGCGATGGCATCAATACTGAAGCTGAGCCCCGAATTGTCCAAGGGTTTCCCGTTCCAGTTGCTGATAGGGACATCGGCAGGCGCCATCAACTCGACCTGTCTCGCTTCGTGGGCTACCCAAGGCCTGGTCGCCTTCGAGCAGCTGGCCAAATTCTGGAGCGAACTGCGCTCCGATCACGTTTACCGCCTGAACATCTCGCCCTGGGTGCGGTTTAACCGCCTCGCTGTGGCCTGGAGCCTATCGCGCCACGCCCGTGCCAACGGTGCGATTCTGGACAATCTGCCGCTGGTGGATACGCTGCACAAGGGGATCTCCTTGGATAATATTGAAGAGGCTTTGCGTACACAGGTGCTTACGGCAGTGGCGGTCACCGGATCAAGCTACTCTACAGGTGTGCACTGGACGTTCTGCCAAGCCGCCAAGGGCGCGCCGTTTCGCCCCTGGGCCCGGCCCGGCAGGCGCGCCGAGTTCACCACCATCACCATCGAGCATTTGATGGCCTCCAGCGCCATCCCGTTCTTGTTCCCGGCCACAGCTTTGTGGGTGGATGGTCAACGCGAGTTTTTTGGCGACGGCTCGATGCGCCAGATCACGCCGCTGTCGCCCGCGATGCAGTTGGGTGCACGCAAGATTCTGGTTGTCGGCGTGGGCCAGCCTGAGCGTCCAACGGTCAGTAACGCGCAAAAGTCAGCTGTGGCACTGCGCGGTACGACCTTGGGCAGCATCTTCGGCCACACCATGGCCAGTGTGTTTCATGACACCCTGCACGCCGATGTGGAGCAAACCCTGCGCGTGACCAACACCCTGAACCAGATGCCGCGCGACGCCGCCAACGCGCTGCC